>NZ_JBIQNW010000032.1:0-34455 GCF_047228265.1 Nostoc sp. UIC 10607
ACCCATTAAGGGTTATCTCTCAAATGTCACTCATCCCTGAATATTTCTATTCATTTCGAGTGAACGAATCGCACTCCAAGCCCAATGGGTTGCAGATTTATCCCGCCTGGGTATCCAGTCTCCCCCTAAGTTGCTGCAATCTCCAAGTAATCCCAGTCAGCCACCTACAGCAGAAATAGCAAGTTCTCTGGCAGTTTCTAAGATGGTAGTTGAAAGGCCAATGCTGAATGCTTTCCAGTCTGATGCTGAACAAAATCAGAACGCTTTAGTTGAAATAACCGATCAAGAAGTCTGGAACAAAATCGCTCAACTCTATGCTGCCGATGCCAAGCTAGATCAGAATAGCATTTCTCTAATCAGAGCTAAAAAGTCTCAGCCTGCTAACACTCAAGAAAATAATTTGCCGATAATAGTGAAAAAATTTGAAGCCACAATGGCTTTAGATACTGTCAGAAATGAATATATGTTGCACAGCCAAATTCATCAATGGTTCACGCAGGGTAAGCAAACAAGCAGTGTAGAAGCGCTCAATGAACAAGTATACGCCCAACTATTTTTAACTCCTAGTTCTGACCCTTGGTTGGGGCTTTTTCCCAGCGACAGTTACAGCGCTATTGATCATGATGGCATCCGTTAATTACTTGAAAAGCGCTGTAAACTGAAGTAAGTAAAAAGGAGTGACGAGATGAGATTTTATAATATTTACACCTCACCTATCACTCCTTATAACTTGCGCGTTGATAAGCTGTTACGCATTTTTAAATTACAACAGCTTACTGCTTGATTTATCCTCTAACTAAAGAGACGGATAATTGTTAAGTTCTTATGTGATATTCTATACAAATGTTTTTAACTTATTAATATCCATTAGTCTTACTCTTGCTTGTACCAGATAGTTCCTTAATGGATTTGTAAAGCTTGAAAAGCTCAGATTCCCGATTTTTTCAATAAGTCGGGAATCTTTTTGTTAAAAAATAACGTATTCACAATCACAAATAAACTTAACTTAGCTTATATGTCTTTGGTCGTAGTGCCTTGATGCTTGTGATGGACGTTCGGTAAAAGATTATCAGTTATTCTTAGTAATCATGCAAACAATTATTATTAGCACTAAATCATTCATTGGGAGAATGACAAAGTGGGTTAAACACGAATGGGAACTTAAACTTTAGATCCAGGGTTTTCTGACCGTGCTGTTTTATCTAATTTCTCTACTAGTCATAATTGTGACTAAGTTATAAGTTTAGTTACAAATTGGCATAATCTAAGGTCAGCTAATTTTGCATTCGTATTTAGCTGAGTTTAACAAGTCTTCCTACTATAGGTAGAAGTAATACTTAGGAAAATGCCGTAACCTGATTGTAAAAAAGCGTCTAAGTGCAAAAGTTATCAATGGACAGTCTCTAAATTCCCCAGATTCTATCTGCTTTGAGCATCTAGGTTAAATGTAATAAGTGTCATTTTCAAAACTAGACCACGTGTCGCCCTATAGGATATAAATTATCGAAAACCTAGAATAAATCTACTCTTATAGATTTTATTGAATAATAATTGCAGTTTATAACTAATTAAATTGATAAGTCAGCAATACAAGCAATGCTGCGATGTTTCCAAGAATTTACCTAGTGGATTTTTTGCTTAGACTCTGCAATTAAGTAGCGGGAATTTAAGGTGAACATAGAACAATTTATCCAACGCTCAGAAATATTGCACAATCGTTTAGCAGATTTATACCAAACTGCTAGTGTATTACCTTGGATTTCACCGGATCTGCTGCCGCAAGCTTTTAAAGAACTCTATAACACCTCAAAGGTAGTGCAGTTAGCAGCAGAGGAACTCTCTCAGCAAAATGAGGAACTAATACAAACACGGAATTCCTTAGAAACAGAACGCCAACACTATCAAGAATTATTCGAGTTTGCGCCTGATGCCTATTTAGTGACTAATACAGAAGGAATCATCGAAGAAGCTAACCATACCGCAGCTAAATTGCTCAATGTTTCAAAGCAATTTTTGGTGGGTAAACCGATGATTAACTTCGTCTCCTTAGAAGAACGTCAGCACCTTCGCAACGAACTTATCCAACTATCGCAATCAGACATAATTAGAGAGCTATTGATCCGCTTGCAACAACGTCATGGTGAATTATTTGATGCAGCTTTGACAGTGGCAGTTGCCCGTAATCCGCAGGGTAAGGCAACGTCTCTACGCTGGGTGTTACGTAATATTACTGAACGGAAGCGAGCAGAATCAACGCTAGTCAAAAATGATAGCGACCTCTTCTATGATCGTCCCGTGCATAAATATTCTAAAGGAGAAACTATTCCCCTTAATCCATTAGTAATTTTGTATGTTTGTCAAGGTTTAGTCAAACTTAGTACCTACTGTGAAACAGGTGAAGAAGTGTTAATAGGATTGGCAACAGTCGGAATGGTTTTTGGCTCTAGTTTAACATCTTTAAACATTTACCAAGCAACAGCTCTTTCTGATGTTGAACTGGTGTCAATTTATGCAGCAGAGATAACAGCTTCCCCCAACTTGAGCCATATCCTTTTACCAAAAATTAATCAGCGCTTACGGCAAACAGAATCTTTTTTAGTAATATGTGGAAGACGACGGGTACAAGAGCGCTTGCACCATTTATTACAACTTTTGAAACAGGAAGTTGGTGAAACTGTGCCGGGGGGGACTCGCTTAAGTGTTCGCTTTACTCACGAGGATATTGCTAGCGCCTGCTGCACTACCAGGGTAACAATTACACGATTGATCGGCAAATTACAAGAAGAAGGGATAATCAGTTTTGACTTAAAAAAACACATGATATTGAGAGATTTTGATTAATTACTTATGGAATAGCTATAAGGAAATGTAACATCATTGTTATCCTGCAAAAAGGCTATGCGTAGGTGTAACCCGCCGTAGGCATCGCAGCATTCAAAAATGTACTCAAAATAATGTATATCTAATTTGACATGTATTGCTAAAATCGCGATTGCAGCATGTCAAAGTAGCTATGCACACACTTGGTAACACAACTCCATCATCGGGCTACATCTTAGCACTGGACTTAGGTACAACAGGCAACCGCGCCTTTGTGTTTAACGCAGACGGTAAGATTGTTGGGCAGGCATATAAAGAACTAACTCAGTATTATCCTCAGCCCGGATGGTTAGAACATGACCCTCAACAAATCTGGCAGGATACTTGTTGGGTAATGCAAACCGCAATCGAAAATGCCCAGATTGCTGCATCAGCGATCGCAGCACTGGGACTGACTGTGCAGCGTGAAACCTGTTTGATTTGGGACAAAACTACTGGGAAGCCACTTCATAAAGCGATCGTCTGGCAAGATCGCCGCACTGCTTCCCTTTGCCACCAATTACAAGAGCAAGGTTATGCTCATGAAATTTACGATCGCACCGGATTAATCATCGATGCCTACTTTTCTGCTACTAAGTTCAGGTGGCTATTAGACAAGTTTACAGATGTTGACCTAAACAATGTCTTAGCAGGCACTATTGATACCTGGGTGTTGTGGAACCTCACAGGCGGGAAAGTCCATGCTACTGACCACAGCAACGCCAGCCGGACAATGTTGATGAATCTCAAAACCTGTGAGTGGGATGAGAATTTACTAGAACTATTTCAGATTCCGGCGCATATTTTGCCCCAGATTCAGCCTAGTTTAGGACTATTTGGAGTTACTGATGCTACTTTGTTGGGCGCTGAAATTCCTATTACTGCGATCTTGGGAGATCAGCAAGCTGCTCTATTTGGTCATGGCTGCGATCGCCCCGGTTTGATGAAATGTACTTACGGCACTGGTAGCTTTTTGGTTGCTCACACAGGCGATCAAATTGTGCGCTCACACCATCAACTTATTTCTACAGTGGCATGGACACAAGCAAATCCAAGAGGGACTTTAAATGTCGGCTATGCCCTAGAAGGTAGTATGTTTACTAGTGGAGCTTGTATTCAATGGTTGCGCGATCGCCTCAAGCTGATTAAAACTGCTGCTGAAACTGAAACTATGGCAAATCAGGTAACAGATAATGGCGGAGTATATTTTGTGCCTGCATTTAGTGGACTGGGCGCACCCTACTGGGATATGAGTGCTAGGGGAGCCTTTTTCGGCATTACCGCCAGTGTACAACCAGAGCATCTAGTACGCGCCGTGTTGGAAGCGATCGCTTATCAAGTTCTGGAGGTGGTGCAAGCAATTAATGCATCTAGCAGTACTCCAGTTGGGCGATTAACCGTAGATGGTGGAGCTTGCGAGAATAATTTTCTGATGCAGTTCCAAGCTGATGTATTAGGTATTGCAGTTGAACGAAACGTAATGCGCGATACGACCGTCCAGGGTGCAGCATTTGCAGCAGGTTTAGCTGTAGGATTTTGGGAGAGTTATGAAGCACTGGTGCAGCAACGGCAGATTGAGCGTGTGTTTGAGCCAAGGAGCGATAATCCATTGTCCAACTTTGCTACTTGGCAAAAAGCAGTGAAACGCACTCTCGCTTGGGAGGAGTAGATGCTTACTGCTCAGGTCAGACTTTAACTGAATGGTTACTATAATTTTGTTCCAGATAACGTGGATCGCGTACTCCTACGTGCAAAACCAGTGCTGTAACTAATCCACCTATAGCTGCCACCAAGAAGGCAGTTCTATAGTCAATATTGTCAACTATCCATCCACCTAATAGGGGAGCAAGAAGCGTGGCAGGGGCAACAAGGGTATTGCCAAGACCAATATAGGCTGGTCGTTCGCGCTGGTTACCAAACTCTAAGGTCATTACCGCAGCAATATTTTGCAGAGCGATCATACCTATCCCTGCTCCTATAAACACCAAGTAAAAACAGTTTACATTTGTTGCTAGCCCAGCTAAAACCGAACTAAACGCACAAACAACAGAACCAGTCTCCAAGACCAACTTGTGACCCCAGCGATCGCCTACCCAACCCAAAACCAATCCAGCAATAGTTTGCGTTACCATCAGCACACCAGTAATTATCCCAATAGATGCTTCTCCCATCCAATGTTGATGTACGGCATAGAGTGTATAGAAGGGAAGTGGCATTAGTGCTAATTGTGAAAGCATACGTGTGATCACAAAGCAACGGAAATTCTTATCGCACCGGAGAATCACACTTAGACTGTCCCAAAATTCACGTCTAGTTTCAAAGGTAAATAATGGATTACTTACTGGCTCCCGCGTCCTAGACATAAAAAACCAAGATAGAGCCATCGCAACGCTAGCACACAAAAAACAGAGAGCAAAGTTAAATGGCTGGGCAATTTCCTTGAGCAGTAAACCAGCTATCAGAGCACCAAAAATACTCATTAGATTAGCAGCCGCCGCCAAGGCACCATAAAAAATGCCAAGCCTTCCAGAAGGAATAATTTTAGCAACCATGCTTTGCCAAGCAGTAGCACTAAATCCGCTGCCTAGTCCCTGCCAAATGAGTATGGCAAATGTCAGATGTAAGATAGTTTGGCTATTGAGTTGTGGCTGTAATAAAGCGACCAGTGCTAATCCAAAAAAAGGAAGTTTTTGGTGAATTGTCAACCACATTACAGTTGGTTTGTAATACTGTAGCCGAGCTATTTTATCAGCCGTCAATAGCTGAGGTAGTTGCCAACCTAAACGCGGAATAGCTGGGATCAGACCAATAAGCGATGAAGAATTGGTAAAACCGCTAACAAATAGAGGAATAATCGTGATATAGGAAGCAAATCCAGTTGCCAAACCAAAAAATGCACTTTCGGCAACATTGACAGTCAAGTTATGACGAAGGTCTTTTTGAACTTCAGAATTAAGCATTTTTATAGATATCGCAAGTGTAGATAATTACTTTTTTGCATATCAAAATTCGGCTTTGTTCAAGCCGCATTCAGATAATTAAAAATTTGAAAAATAACGCTATGAGTAATCAATCCCTCAGTCTGACGAGCGAGAAATATCTCTGTTATTTATTGCCCTTCTTAGTCAGGTTCTGCCGGAATCGTGCTTCCCTAAAGTCGTAATAAACCTTGATTGAGCGATAGCTGGGCACAGTAATAGAAAATAGCGCTTATTACCACCCATACCCTCAGATTTGCAGAGTTTTCAACTTTTAGCTTTAGCTCTAAGTTGAGTGTTACGTTGCTAGAGATAACATCTCTCCAGTTATTACTCAAACAAGGTATATAGTTGCTAGAAACGAATGGACTTCTTCAGTAGCAAGGAGTTTATACAATTATTGCTCGCCTTTGCCCAGCTAGCATCTGACAAATCATTACTAACCTTAGTGTTGTTAAAATTAAACTCCTTGCGCTAAGTTGCTAAGTTAAGTAAGGAGGAGACACAGTTGCCAACATTGATGGCAGCAGCTCTATTTTTTGACTCACTGATGATTTATTCCTCTATCTATTGGGGAAATTTGGACAGCATTTTAAACAGGTTTATGTTCTTTTTTCAGGCACTTACTTAAGTGGTAAGTAGCGAACAAAACCTGAGCTTCATAAATTGTTCCCAGATGGCGCACTTAAATTATCATTGGAGAATATTTTTGTAAAAAATCCCAAATTATGCATCTGCATCTTTTTGGCAATTTATGCTCTAGCAACTTAAAACAAATACTGTAAACCGCGATTCTACTGATAGCTTGGGAGAGTAAAGTATTGCTAGAGCAATAGCCTGTATTGTCCGGGCGTATTTAGCAGTAGGGAGAGGACAAAGTAGAATTTGAAAACAGATCATCAAAGCGTCGAATCGCACACTTGTTAAGCTGAAAGCCTTGAATAATAATGGCTTTTGGTAAATCATCTGCTTGTCAAGATTGAGAATACGCCAAGTAGGTTTGATGTTGAAGCGGCACTCATGCAGGCGATCGCAAAAGGTTGAAAGCGATAAAATACTAGTGTAAAACCCAGGTATGGAAAGAAAGCGTGACTCATTACTGCCAAGTCTGCGGAGTTTTTCAGTAGGTAATTATCTAATTAGAACTTACACACAAGAGATCCCTCAACCCCCTTAAAAGGCACAACTATTGCGTGGTAAGTTTGATTTGGGGTGTAAAGTCCTATCTTTAACTTTGATAACTGACAGCTGTTTTAATACACTACTGACATCTCAGGATGCTGAACGCATGATTACTAAACCGAAGATTTTCATTGATGGCGAATCAGGAACCACAGGCTTACAAATTTACTCACGTCTCAATCAACGGGATGATATCGAGTTAGTTAGCATTGAGGCCTCTAAACGTAAGGATGCAAGTGAGCGAGCTAAATTAATCAATGCTGTCGATGTTGTTATTCTCTGCCTACCTGATGATGCAGCCCGCGAAGCTGTTAGCTTAGTAAGTAGTACTACGGTTAAGATCCTTGATGCTAGTAGTGCCCATCGCACGGCTAAGAACTGGGTATATGGTTTTCCTGAACTAAATCCAGGACAGCGAGAGAAAATCGCCAGCGCCCAGTTTGTCAGCAATCCAGGATGTTATCCCACAGGATTTTTAGCCTGTATTCGTCCGTTGATTGCCAAGGGAATTTTAAAGAATAATTTTCCCATCACCGTTAACGCAGTGTCAGGCTACTCTGGTGGCGGAAAAAATCTCATTAAACAATACCATACCTTCCACGAACAGGAAACTGGAGCAGAGTCGCTTTATCCCTATGGCATCTATGGTTTGCAGTTTGGACATAAGCATGTCAAGGAAATGCATTATTACTCAGAGTTAGCATCGCCGCCGCTATTCGTACCAGCGGTAGGGGATTTTGAGCAAGGGATGCTAGTTCAGGTGCCTTTGCCGTTAGGAACTTTGGATAATCCACCATCAGGTGAGGTAATCTATGAAGCGATCGCTGATTACTACCAAGGTGAAAAATTTGTGCAGGTAGCTCCATACCAAGATTCTACTCTGCTACGAGACGGAATATTTTTGGATGCGATTGCAGTGAACGGCACTAATATTGTTCAGGTTTTTGTATTCACAAATGACACTACCAAAGAAGCGTTGCTAGTTGCTCGTCTTGATAACTTGGGCAAAGGTGCATCGGGAGCCGCAATCCAAAACTTAAACATCATGCTGGGCTTTCCAGAAGAGTTGGGATTGTTATGAAAGGCTCAGATTCCCGACTTTTTTAACAAGTCGGGAATATTGGTTAATAACTTCTGATTTTTGGACTTTCAGCAACTTTTGTTGATTTTTATTTCAGTTTCTCAAACAATTGAATTACATGATGCTCAAAGCCTCTATTTCGCTCTTGAACTGATTCAATTAAAGGTTTATCAAAAAGATTAATCACATACTTGCCTAGTTGAATTCCTAAAGGTTTTAAATGTCCACCCTCTAAAGTTTGTAGAAATTCTTGGGGTGGTTTTTTTAGAATATTAGTAAACCATTCACAGGTTAATTTGGCAATATTGTCTGACTTAAAACAAACTAAACCCATGATATTAAAGAGCTTACTATCCTTGATTAAGTTATGGGTTTCTTCAACGGTTGGTTTCACACCCCAACCAAGATTATCGATTATATCCGCTAAAAATTGAGGACGAATTGCGCTGCCGGTGTCAGCAATAGCAGGTGCTAATAGGATAGAAACCTGCCCCTTAATGAAGACACTGTTAATTTTTATTTCCTGGCCTACGTAAGTGTAAATTAGTTTCCGAACTTCTACAATTTTTTGTTTAAGCTCATCAAAGAGAATGTTAATATCTGCAATGACACTTTTTATCTGTGACTCATCCGAAGTATGAGATAGCAGGTTGCGAATAAACTTTTCTCTATCTTGAGGCTCTGGAGGTAAAGCAGTAAATCCTTCTAACAGGGAGATATATTTACAGCCAAGGCTATGTCCAATCCAAGAAAAGTTTTTATCATCTAGATAGGCTTCATAATCATATCCCTCAACACTTGCCATCCTCACAAGCTCTGGTAGAATTTCATACTGCTCTCTCATGAGAAAACCAGCTTCTACATAATGGTTAAAACTAAAATTAAATGGCAGAAGAATAATTGTATATCCCTGCTCAAATAGGCATTGAAGCAGATAGCGATAAAAAAGCATGGGGCCAAATGTACCAAAAAAAGCCCCTGCAATAAATTGAATTACTCCTTTAGGCTGTGGATGCAGAGCAACCCAACTGTGAGAAACAGGTTTAAATCTCAGCTTGATATTTGTATTTACCATGACTTAGCAATGAGTGTATCTCATTTTGGTAGGTGTATACTTTACCTCCAAATTGAAGCTGCTGCTTTTCGGATTCTTTAAAAGGTTTTTTTGGATAACTGAGATGCTTGCCTTCGTAATATACCAAATGCAGTTGGCTCTCAAAGCATTTATGAAAGGGTGTGGGAGTAGGAAATAATGTAGTTCAATAGTGAAATTGAATTGGCGTAAAACTTCTAATGGACTCTTTTAGACTTTGGCAATTTCTTTAGCCAGAGTAATATTTAAGACAACTAAAAAAATATATTAAATTCAATCAAGCTCGTAGTTAGTATATTTATACACTTAAAAATATGAAAAATATTTAATTGCCAGAAGCTAAATAAAATGTAGTGGTCAACATCAGTAAGCTTCTTGTTGAGAGCATATTAAAAGCTCCAAGTTTCCTCTAAAGTCTGATTCGTCAAAGCTAGATGCAAAGCGCCTTTAGGTGATTTCAATCACACTTTTTTTGTTCATACTCTTGACATGGTTGATGATGACAGGTTATAAACCTTGAAGAAAAATAAATCAGTCTGCCTAATCCACTATATTCCCTGAAAAGTTTTGTGAGTAAGGGTAAACCGGAGCGGAGGAACCAAGTTTGGGGCGTATTTTGAAGAAAGTTAGCAGTTAATAAATTCATAACTTCTAACTCATAACTTTCTTAAGAAGGACATCTCTCAGTCCTAGCCCGTCAGCTAACTTCGTCGGCATTGAGAAGAGACTGAACGAGCAGCATTCTTAACAAGTAATGCCATGTTCTCGTCAGTGTCCTTTGGCTGGTAACTTTGCGGTTTGTTGTGCCTGCCCTTGACGTTGAAAGAGAGGATAATATTATCTTGATTTCTGGCGTTTGAGGCAGGATTATTTGCCTTGAGGTGAAAATCAGCTATGTTCCAGAATAAGAAACATCGCATTGCCCTAATTTCTGTTGATGGTGACCCGGCGGTTGAAATTGGTCAAGAAGAGGCTGGAGGTCAAAATGTCTATGTGCGTCAAGTAGGTTATGCCTTAGCAAAGCTTGGTTGGCAAGTGGATATGTTCACTCGTCGTAGTAGTCCTGAACAAGCTACCTACATTCAACATAGCCCAAACTGTCGTACTATTCGGTTAAAAGCGGGTCCAGCTAAGTTTATTGGGCGAGATAACTTGTTCGACCATTTACCTGAATTCATCGAAGAATTCCAGCGATTCCAGTTGCGCCAAGGGTTTCATTACTCCTTAATTCATACCAACTACTGGTTATCATCTTGGGTCGGCATGGAATTGAAAAAGCAGCAACCACTGATTCAGGTACATACTTACCACTCTTTAGGAGCGGTTAAATACAGAAGTATTGGTGATGTTCCCGTAATTGCTACCCAGCGATTAGCTGTAGAAAAAGCCTGCTTGGAAACTGTAGACTGTGTGGTTGCAACTAGTCCGCAAGAGCAAAAACATATGCGGGTACTCGTTTCCAGTAAAGGAAACATTGAAATGATTCCCTGTGGCACCGATACTGATAAATTTGGAGAAATTCAGCGGTCTGCGGCGCGGGAAAAGCTGGGAATTGCACCAGATGCCAAAATGGTTCTCTACGTTGGTCGCTTTGACCGCCGCAAAGGTATTGAAACCTTGGTACGAGCTATTGCCAAATCTAGTTTAAGAGGTGAAGCTAATCTCCAGCTAGTGATTGGGGGTGGTAGCCGTCCAGGTCAGAGTGATGGAATAGAACGCGATCGCATTGCTAGCATTGTTACTGAACTCGGATTAGAAAATTGTACAACCTTTGCTGGTCGCTTAGATGAAACTGTCCTCCCCTTCTACTACGCCGCCGCTGATGTCTGCGTAGTGCCTAGTCACTATGAACCTTTTGGTTTAGTTGCCATTGAGGCAATGGCTAGTAAGACTCCTGTCGTAGCTAGTAATGTTGGTGGGCTACAGTTTACTGTTGTACCAGAAGTCACAGGGTTACTTGCGCCCCCCAAAGATGAAGTAGCTTTTGCTGCTGCCATAGACCGCATTCTCATCAACCCAGCTTGGCGAGACCAGTTAGGTGAAGCGGCTCGACAACGGACAGAAATTGCCTTTAGTTGGTATAGTGTAGCATTCCGACTGACTCAACTTTACACTCGTCTGCTGGCTCCAACTGCACCTAATGCCCGACCCCGGATTGCAGCTTAATTTTTCCAGCTTTGAGCGCGGAACTAATATCATCAGAGCGATTTTGCCGTGCCCAAACAGTCAAACACAAACTACTCAATCTAGTTAATTAGGCAGTCAGAATTATGCTGAATATCGGAGATTATGCTTTGCATCAAATAACAGGGCAAGTTGGTCAAGTTTGTGGTTATGGACATCAAGTAATGGATGGAGTTTACATAACCACCCTCAAAGTCAGAGTGAGCAAACATAAAGGAACTCGTCATCAAAGCAGATTTGTCGAGGATGCTTACTCCACTTGGGTACTCACAAACGCAGGATAAACTAATAGATTTGTTTTTCTGCGTTTATATAGAAAAACAAATCTAATAGTCCACCACACCAACTTTTATGAGTGAATAAGTTCGTAGTCAGGACTTTAGTCCTTGTCTTGAGCGCTAAAGCGCTGACTACGAACCAAGCATAAAGTACTAGTTGATTGGCTGCGATTTTAGCAGCATTTTGAAGATAGCGGGGAAAGTTCACTGAACTTTCCCCGCTTCAATTTGGCTAAAGAGTTTTTTTGAAACATCAAATTTATCAGTAAATCAAGACCAGTTAGCCATTGCAGGCAGCGATTTGTGTGTAATAAAGCTTGTACAATTGTCAAGGCGGTTTTTACTGCCAGAATACTTCTCAGGTGTAAAATTTATCGACAGCAAAATTGTTCTACTTTGTGTTTTTCCATCCTTCACTTGTGGCTAAAATACCCCAAGTTAGGCGCTCATATCTTGCAATAGATAACTTTTACCCTTATGACTGGAGAGCAAAATCTTGGGAATAGAACTACGCAGTTTCGTATTTCTCGACAGCCTGCAACCTCAACATGCAGCATATATGGGAACAGTAGCCCAAGGCTTCTTACCATTACCAGGAGATACATCACTGTGGATTGAAATCTCTCCTGGTATCGAAATTAATAAAATTACGGATGTAGCCCTGAAAGCTGCCTCTGTTCGTCCGGGAGTACAGGTAGTTGAACGACTGTACGGACTATTGGAAGTTCATTCTAGCTCCCAAGGTGAAACGCGAGCTGCTGGGCAAGCAATTTTGGCTGCATTAGGAGTCCGAAAAGACGAATGTCTCAAACCGCGTGTTGTTTCTAGCCAAATTATCCGCAATATCGATGCTTACCAAACACAACTTATTAATCGCACGCGACGGGGACAGCTATTACTAGCAGGGCAAACGCTGTATGTATTAGAAGTCGAGCCTGCTGCTTACGCCGCACTAGCTGCGAATGAAGCTGAGAAAGCGGCATCAATTAACATTCTTGAGGTTCAAGCTGTAGGTAGTTTTGGACGGCTTTACTTAGGTGGACATGAAAGAGATATTCTAGCAGGTGCGGCGGGAGCATTAACGGCGATTGAAAGTGTAGCTGGTCGGACAAATCCTTTGGGTATGCGTCAGGAGTAAAGGAGAGAAAATGGCAAATCGAGAGCATCTAGCTTTACTGAAAGCAGGTGCAGTTACATGGATTGAGTGGAGAAAGAAAAATCCCCAGATTGAACCAGACCTCAGCGCTGCAAACCTCCAAGGAGATAACCTCAGAGGCGCAAACCTCCAGGGGGTAAACTTGAACAAGGTGGATTTAGGTAATGCTTTACTCGTGCGAGCAAACCTTAGTGGTGCCGACCTCAGTAGTGCCAACCTCTACAAAGCCTTCCTCGTTGAAGCTAACTTGAGTGATGCTAACTTCAGTGTTGCTAACTTGAGTGGTGCTATACTTACGCAGGCAGATTTGAGTCATGCCAATTTGATTGGAGCCGACTTGAGTGAGGCGAATCTTAGAGGCGCTGCGATCGCTCATGCTAATCTAATTGGGACTGACTTAAGAGGCGCTAACTTGAGAGATGCCGATTTAGGTGCAGCGAAGCTAATACGGACTAATCTATCTTTTGCCAACCTCATTGAAGCTAACTTGATTGCGGCTGACCTCAGCGAGGCGAGTTTGTACGAGGCGGAAGTTTTGGGGGCTTATCTTTACAAAACTGACTTATACAAAGCTAATCTAAACAAGGCTCACCTAAGTGGTGCTTACATGTTGCAGGCTAACCTAAATGAAGCTGATTTGAGTCAAGCTGACTTGAGTTGGACTAACCTTAGAGGCGCGAATTTGGCAAGGGCGAATCTCAGAGGAGCTAACCTTAGAGGAGCTGACCTTAGGGGAGCTAACCTCAGCGGCGTAAATCTTCAGGAGGCAATTATGCCTGACGCTTCAAGGCACAATTAATTAACAAGAAAAAGTAATTGATGTTTACATTCATTTTATAAGCTTAAACTAGTTTGCAATGCAAAATCACCCAGCACCTCTGAGTTAATTAGTTTAATTAAGCTTGAATGAATTGGAATGTTCCCTATATTTTGGCAATTACCATTGTGAAAAAGGATGTTTTACTAAATTGCTGTTGAAATATCTGAAGTCATCTGAAACTTCTTGTCCAATCCAACTTGGTAGTTCAATTTCTTGATTTTCATCACTGAGTTCAACTTCTGCTAATATTAATCCTTTATTAACACCATCAAACTCATCTATTTCCCAAATCAAGCCACCCGACTCTATTTGATATCTTATTTTTTCTATAAAGGGACGTTCACATAGTGTTTCAAGTATTTCTTGAGCATCTTTAACAGGAATAGGATACTCAAACTCTAATCTCGAATATTTGATATTAGGGCCTTTAATAGTCAAATAACTTTTTTCTCCTACTATACGTATACGTACAGTAGCTTTGTCTTGTGTGGCAATGTATCCTTGACGATATACACTACCTTCAGCTAATTCTCTCCAACTATCTCCTCTCACTAAATATTTGCGCTCTATTTCTTTCGCCATTTTACTTACCCTGATTGTGTGATTTTGTAGATCAAAAAGCTAAGTCATTTTCAAAAACTAACTCCATGCGATCGCTCCAAAGTCAAATTACGCTATCCTCTTAAAGGAGTTTTAGCTTAAATTAACATGCATAAGCATTGCTGTACCCCTACAACGTGGTCTATTTACCTGAAAATAGCTGTAAGTTCTTCTTTCGCTAAAGCTAATGCTTGATGAGCATTTTTAAACTTTGTTTCATCTGTAAATTTATGACCAAAGCACTTTAAATAAGCTTCCAGATACCGAATACGTAAGCGTGGATCAGCCGGACTCTGAAGAAAAGGGAGGTCAGCTTCAACCATAAACCGGATAGCCAACAAGGGGATAGGGCTACGAAGTGGACGAAAGTTTGGGTTGTGTAGACCAGGGCTTTCATTACGTTTATGAAATTCTCCGATCATCAGTCCTGACTCAACAAACAAAGGTTTAAGTTTTTGTTGGACACTATCTACTAGTTTAGGAGCATCTTCTATATGGATGTCAGGAAAGATCAGTAAAAAAGCTCTATTGATTGCTAATTCCTGTTCTTTAACTTTCATCTTAAGAAAGATATCTCGGTAGCGTCCAACAACCTCTTCTAATTGTTCTGGATACAAATCTTTTGTGTGAATAACTGCCAGACGAATACTATTTGACTTGAGGGAGTAAGGTACAAAAGGGCAAACTGCGCCGGGTCTTCCTAAATTAGGATGAGGTCTTCCTAAAAAATTTTTCACCCACTCCATAATTTCAATCAAGTAAGGAAGGTCTTCGTTTTGCTGGAGTTGTTCTATTTCAAGAGTTGTATAAAGTTCCATGAGCTTGGGTGAAATGGAGTAATTGTTTAATCTGAATGCAAAATTACTTTTACAAAATTATGTTTCTGAAACTGATTATTGTCTAAGTGAATCTAGGTGAATAAAATGAGCCTTGATTTTTTGTATTCTGGGTGAATTTGTAGCTTCTAGTAAATAAAAATATTTTAATATTTTGTGAATTTAAATAAATTAACGCCAATAAATACACAAGCATATTTTCGCACCAAGTCGATTTTCTTCATTTATTTTTGGTATTTTAGCTAGAATACATATGTATTATTCAGCAGATGCTCCTACTTTTTCACACTCTCAAGCTTCTATTATTTTTAATAAACATATTATAAAGTTTATGTCTAAATATTTATTTTTATTGTAAAAATTTAGTTAGTAGAGATTTAATAGCAACTATACACTTAATATCAAGTTAGTCTAGTTAAATCTAACAAGCTAATTATCTATTAATCGTAGGGGAAGCGGGATAAGCGGCGACTTCTGCCATTTTCCGTACCCCTACGCGACCGTGTGCACACAAGCTCTAAAAACAGTTTGATAAAGCTTTCCTCATTAACAGGCTCCCACCGGGGAATGCATTCACTAGGCTCCGCCTCCAGCCAGACATGCATTGAAGCAAAGCCTCTAATAGCCATTCCTATGCGAAGCATGGGAACGAGGGAAGAATGGGAAGTCCAGCTTTTTTCGATTTGCGTGTACGCTATGCATACCCTTAGGCAAGCTACTCACAAAATTGGATATTTGTTGAATTGGAAGTCCGTTATTTCTCAACAAATTCTTTCACCACTGCCATAGCATCAGGGGGAATCTGCGTAATTAGGCGAAATGGAAATGCCGCAGTTGAAGCAAACTGGGCATAATCTGATGTCAGAAAGATAGCGTAGTTTTTAGCTTCTGGAGTCATCTGTGCAGCAAAGGCCAAGGCTATAGCTTTAACGTACTTACGAACCTCAGCCGCTTCTTCACCCACAACTTCACCGCCACTAATTGGTGTATTCGGTTGTCCTACCTGATCCAAAGTAGTACTGGGGTCTTTTACACTTAGATGAGTACCCCCAACTATACCAACTAGCCATTTTGGGGATGGGATTTTGTCAAATCCCACAATCTGTTCAGTTAAAGCTGGGGTAGTTTTATCTGCGGAACCAGCTAAAACTAGGGTAGGAACTTGTACCTTAGTTAACCCAGTTTCGCCAAAAATCAGAGAAGTTGTAGGATTGAGAGCGATCGCCTGTTTGATTCTAGTATCCCGCAGTTGATAGCTATTTTCAGGTAGCTCTTGAGCGATACACTGCATACCTTCTGCCAGACTCAAGACAACCAAGTTTTTTTTGCAGCGTTGTTTGAGTTGTTCCAGTTGTAACTCTGCTCCAGCAACTGTTAAAGCTGTACCACCACCAAAAGAATAGCCAACCACCATTGCGTTTGTAGTTGCAAGTTTCCCAGCAAGGGGATTATTAGTTGTTTGGTTAAGTTTTTCTAATTCGTCGAGAACAAAACTAATATCTTGAGGGCGATTTAAAAACTCCTGAGGCTTCACAACTCTGGTTTTACCTTGTAATGCTAAGTTAGTATTCGCCTCATTACTACCGGGATGTTCTAAAGCTGCTACTACATAACCGTGGGATGCTAAATGTTCTGCCAGGTAACGCAAGTCCGTGCGGACTGACCCGAAGCCGTGAGAAAAGACAATTACGGGTTTATTGGCAGTTGCAGTAGTTAACCAGTAAATATCAACTGGAATTTTACGGTCGTGCTTTTGGTCATTCAGGCTTAAGTTAAGTGTTTTTACTTGAGCGCTTCCTGGTTGACTGGGATCAAAAGGGAAAGCAATCTGCGGTGTTTTGGAGTCCAGTTGGGAAGTGATGTCTGACGACAAGCCGTTACGCGTCAACGCCAGCATAAATTGCTGGGTACGCCAAAAAGCTGTATTCAAACTCCCTGCAACTATAAAAGCCTGTGGCAAATCAATTTCTAGGCGTTTACTGGGATAAGCGGCGATAAAGCTCAGTATAGAAAGACCTTCTGGTGCAGTAGAGCCTAATACCAATCCTCCTCTGAGTGCTTGTACCCCAGCTTTGTCCTTTCGGGCTAAGGCTGTAGCGAGGTCATTGAGAATACTTGTACCAATCTGGGTATTAACTAACCTATTAATGGTGACAACATTCATCGGTATATTCATACCCAGCGCTCCCAAGAGGAAGCGGCGTTGTTGTTCAGATAATCCTTTAGCGTAAGGCTGCAAACTCGCAGGCAATTCCCCAGTTTTTGCAGCCTTTCGCAACTCAGCAAGCGAGATGGTTTCTGTAAATAAACCCAAACGCACAACAACTGTGTCAGCCGCAATGGCCGAAGTATTTACCCCGAACTGTGTAAGTGCAATTGCACCAAAGAAACTCGCAACTGCCTTAAGACTTCGCCAACTTCTTCCCATAAACATTTATACAAAGTGTTACTTACGGGAATATAACGAATATTTATGTATTTGACTACCCCATTAATTACCTAGAAATACAAGCAGATTTTTTCTTGAACTTAATGGCGAGCACCCTGATCTCCTCAAAGCATCTGCTGATCCCAACAAAGTTCATCCAAAACATAACAAAAACAACAAATTGTAGAATTAATCACAACTAAAAATTTGAGCATCAATCAGTGTTAACAGCGACAAAAGTCCGATTGTTTCTCAGCTATTTTTAATACTGTAACGGAGCTACTAGAACAGGGTAAGCGATGCTTGTGGCGGTAAACTACGCATCTAGAGTCTGAACTTTTTGTGGGCTGATGTCTTGATTGCTATTTTTTTGACAGGAAAGTTTAACCTACCGTTTAATGTTTTGTCTTTGCCATTTAGAACGTGTTGCAGAGGTGTTGCAGGTGGATAGTTTTACTGCTGTAGCTGCATTATCATTACTCATCAAATTCTAACAGCCGCATCAACAATTTTTCTTGGCTTTATGCATCGCAGACTCCGCTATATTTTAATTTTGCTGCTCTCCCTGAGTATTATTCCACTGTGGTGGCCTGTGAATGATTCTGATTGCAATTTCGAGGATTTTTTAGCATCAAAAACTACAAAATTTCAAGTCCATGCTACTAAGGTTATTGTTCAGCCGTGGCGTGGTCGTCACCATGTATATGGAATCTTTATGATTCCTGATGAATACAAACAAGCTCCATTTTTTGTGTTGACAGTCCAAGGTGCTGGCAGTTACTGTTCAAAACAATTTGGTCATAAAAAAAATTTTAATGGTGTCTTTGCTGAACCAGGAACTTATCTAGTAAGGAAGTTTATTAGAACTCGAACGGCTCTGCGGCTGATTCTCCAAGGTTTGTACTTTCAGATCAATGATAAAAAGAATTGGACATTAACTTTCCCTGAACTAAAACCTAGTCAACATAATTCATAATTCAACTTGGTGGTTGAGTTTCCAAAACCTCATTTTTCTCTAACAAGGCAGTAGTAGCATTGATTACAATTTGTGTTGCTCCTGTGAAAAACGATCGCTCGATAGTCGCAGGAACATCGGTAAGTTTATGATAGTGCGGACTCCGCAAATTTGCGGTATCTGTGACCAGCACAGCACCCACACCCTGATACCAAAATGGTGCATGGTCGCTGCGTAGAGTGTCTGGTGTCAGTAAACCTTTAAAAGGAATTGGTAGTGTTAGGACTGGTGGCAGATTTGATTCCTGTTTATTCAGGGCGGTTGAGGGGAGCATCTGTGAGTTTTGAAAGGCACTCAGTAAAGGCAAATGTTCTGTATCACCGACTACTGCCAAAAAGTCGCCTTTGTCGCTGGGAGGCGTAACAGGCAATCCGGCAGGGTATTTCTGGCAGCCAGATGTGTAACATGCATAACCCACCATATCCATAATGATCGCTCCACCCAAGTTTTGCAAGCGTGCTGTCTTGCTCACGAAAGCCTGACTACCCAAAAGTCCTGCTTCTTCTTGGTCAAAAAAAGCTAGCTGTAACGTCCGTGGTGTGGAACGCGAACCAAGCAACCGGGCAACTTCCAGCACTACAGCTATACCACTAGCGTTATCATCAGCACCAGGGGATAAGGCAACAGTGTCGTAATGTGCTCCTACAAGAATTGCTCCAGATGCTTTGTTAGTTCCTGGGCGTTCAGCAAAAATATTCACACCGTCGGAGAACTTTTCTAATTTGGGCTTCCAGCCTAATTTTTTCAGTTCAGTTGTGATATAAGTGCGAGTAAGCGATCGCTCTTTTGTTGTATAGCGCTGAAAATTCAACTTTTGGATATGAGTTAACAGCTTGTCAGCAGACACTTGCGGCGCACTGTCAACTTCCTTTGACTCTTGCTGTGGTTGGGGTGTTTCCACTGGAATGCTCTCAACAATTTCTGGTGAGGGACGTTTTTCAAAAAACGTGCTACCCCTACTACCCACCACTGCAACTGCCATCAGCAACAACAGCATCAGCCAAATCCATTTTTTCATGTGATTATATCCTTGGCTTCCAGACTTAGGGTAGCGCGAATCTCTAGGCAGAATGAACTAGACTTCTTGCAAAAATGTGAATAAGTGAAAAGGGAACCACAGATGAACATCGGTGTTCATCTGTGGTTGAATCTCCAAAACATAGACTTTTGCAAAAGGTATAACACCACACTTGTTAACAAATGTGCTATCGAAACCTGCTCCTACTTAGTACAGGATTTTATAAATTTCGTAGCGTTTTTAAAGCCTAGTGAGTAGCACGGAAAAGGCTTATACTTCATTATGAATTTGCAAAATCCTGTACTTAGCCAATTCCTGATCGGGCAGCTTGGGCTGAACTTCCGGCAGATGCTGGTCAATTGGACACAAAGTAGAAGAATTATTCATTACTAATCGAATGCCATAAGGTGTGACTTGCACAGCGACGATTCCATCAAACTTTGTGAGCATGGCTACTAAAAGGACGGTTAGAAAACCTAAACAGGCATAGGTAAAGTTTCGGTTGATTAATGGATTCACTTTCCCCTCCAGGTGAGTAATTTGGTTATCAGCAATAGAAAAAAGTGCATGAAGTTGACGCTTGCGAACATTGGGGCTTAATGAATGTATGTAAAAACGTAAAATATGCCTTGAAAAGGCTTGATTTTTCGATATCTTCGCTGACGAAGAGGCAGCAAATTATCAAACCTATACAGGAAGATGATTTTACATATTTATAAGCACAATGCCACTAAGTTAAGACACTGAGAAGTATTTATCCCCTGACAAAAGCCCCTGCTATATGAGGCTTTTTAATACAATAACAAACTTTACACTTATGTCAAGCAATTAAAAGCCTCATTTAAAAGAAAATAATTAACATTATCCACATAAGTCTCCAAAAATGCTGTGGTATCGTGATACTAGAACAAGTGAGGCTTTTTACAGGTTTGTAGATGACTCAGATTTATCGTGATACTCTTAAAGACTTAGTTGGCGAAGAAGGCGTGTCTGATAACGAACTAGAAGTTCTGGATTTAGCCTTAAACGGCAAGTCGCCAGCAGAAATCAAGACAATCTTAGGACGGCAGTCTGAAAATGCGGTGCAGAAAACACTGTCACGAATCTATACCAAGTTCCGAATCACTGGTGCAGGGCCTGGAAAACTATCTAAATTGCAGAAGATCCTTTCTGACCGCCTTCAAGCCAAGCAAGGTAGACGCAAAGTTCTCATTGCTTGGGCTGGTACCAATAGTAAATACCAAGCTGAAAAAATTAGAGATGTCATTTTTAAGCATCCACAGATTGAAGCCTTCATCTTAGATATTGATGGGAGTTCAAGATCCGCTTGGCTTCAAGAAACTGAACAGATTCTTTCAACAGTGGACTTTGGTATCCTCTGCTTGCCTAAGGAATGCCTTGAACAAGCATGGGTTAATTTTTTGGTCGGTCTATTCTCTGGAAGACTCCATAATTTCAGACTCTTAAGCTTCAGTAAAAAAGTTAATTTTGAAATTCCAATTCACTTTCCCTCAATTGATGGGATAGAGAAGAATAATTTGGCATATTTGCTTCATGAAATAACTGGTGGTGACATAGAAGAAGCAAAGGATTGGATTAACTATAAACTCTCTACTTCTAACTGGTTAAATGAATTACTTGAAGAAGACCAGAATTGTCTATCTCCAGGTGAAGTTTCAAAAACAAGAATTATTTTAAATACTGTAGAACCAATTCTGAAGGGTAATAATTATCTACAGACTAACAAAATATTCCAACAGCTTGTCATTAATGATATTGCTGATATCGATGAGCGGATTGAAGATTTAAATTCTAATGGCTCAGTTTACTCGATGCCGTTAGAGTTATATCCACGCCGTCTTACTGCCTTACAGCAGAAACTCAAAGTCCGCGTCAAAGCAATAGCGATCGTTGATGGGGTGGAATCTTTTTGGGCAAGTGACAAAGGAGATGAAGTTGCAAAAACTGCACATCCAGAAAGTGAGAGACTGTTTGTTTTTTCAAGTGAACAAGAATTTGAAAGAAGCTTAAATTTTCTATTACGTCATGCTTCCTATTACAAAGTTTTTGTGACCACAAAAGATATTTATATTCCCTATGCAGAAGAATTCTCTTTGAGAGATGTTTCAACTAGATATAATATTGAATCTTTTAATTCAAAATTATCAACTTTACCAACCAAAGAATATGCAATTATTGAAACTGGTGATGGAAAAAATCAGTTAATTGCATGGTACGAGAATGATAATCTTAGGCAAGACCGGAGTATAAGGTTAGCTAATTTCTCTCCTAAAGTAGGTGAGATTGATCAGTACAAAGAAGTCCTCTCAAATTTTCTGGCACGAGCCATTAGGAATGAAGGTGTCTTCCAAGTGACAGTAGAAAATACAATTACAAAAGTAAATTCTGACAAAGTCCTGGATAAAATAGTATTTCAAAAGCTTGATCTAATCAGAGAGAATTTATTCAGAAAATCGCCATACGAATTTCTCAAGTTTCCTAAGGAGCTACTTAAAGATTTACAAAAAGTCAGAAATAAATTAAATCGTTTTAAAGATAAGAATGAGGTCATTGAGGAAGCTCTTAAAGTTGTATGTGATAGACTTAATTCTCAAACAGCTTCTATTTTTCTATTCTCAAAAGATGGACACCTACATCGTCAAAAAATAGTAGGTGTCGATGCCAATGGTAAAGAAATAGATGATAAATGGTTTGAAGGCGAAAACTATCTACCTGGTGAAAGTTTCACTGGTCAAGCTGCTCTCCCTCATGAAGATGGATTTGGTCAGCCTCAGTCAGCCAATAATTTGAGAGAAATACCTTTAGATCCCAGAAGTCAAGAAAAATATTCAAAGAAACTCGGAGGAATTTATTCTGCTATTGCTGTTCCTTTAGATGGTCAACATAAAACTTATGGAGTACTCGAAGTAATTAATAAAATTGATCCAATAAAAAGAAAACCTATTCCCAATTATGGTTTCTCTCAAGAAGAGATTCATTGGTTATATACAATAGGCTCATCGGTTGCATCTGCAATATCAAATTTACGCAAAAAACGTCAGGTAAAACTACTTGCGGATTTGTCAGATGCTTTAGTTGGTTATCGTAGTAATCTTTCTGATATGCAAGACGCATACAAAACTGTTGTTAACCGTTTAGTTTCAGATGACACAGCCTTTGAAGTATGCATACTACGAGTAAAAAATGAGAATCATTTGCTTGAAGTTGTAGATAAAGCAGGGGTTGAGAGAGTTAAATGGGATAAAAGATTAGATGATCCTAGAGGTTATGAAGATGGATTTGTAGGAAATATTATTAGGGAAAAACGTGCTATCTCACTTACCGGAATAGATAATCAGAACATAGAAAAATTCAAAAACCAAGATTGGATAGCGCTTAACCAATTTAAATCTTTTGGGTGTTTTCCACTCATTTACAAAGAAGAAGTTGTAGGAGCACTCTCTTTATATACTGGGTATGAATATGATTTTCATCCTGGCTGCAAAGAATTCTTGGAGAGAGTTGCATCCTTAACTGCTGCTTTTATAGGAAGAGTCAAAGAGTCAGAAGTAGTAAATAGTGTGGTTCGCGATCTTGACAATTGCCCCGATTCCTCTGATTTATTGCAGCTTAAGGAAGATGAACTGCGTGAGCAACTTGATGTTTTTCAAAAACAGCGAGATACTATTCGGGAAACACTTGACGCAACCTTTGGAAATCGACATCAATCCAATCATCCAGAGTCTTCTACCGAAGCTTCTATAGAGATAGTCACAAAGTATTGCTCCTAATGTATCTCTTAAGTACATTAGCTTGAGTAATTTCCAAAAAGGTCGGATTTTGTTCTCAGTTAGATAGCCATATTTTCAATAGGTGATTTAGCCTCTTAATTTTCAGCACCTCACAAAATGGCACTGCTACCGTCATAATCAAGTTTGACGCTTTGTCTTTTGACAGCGATCGCAACTTCACTTACAGTGCCGCACTAGAGGAATGCTGAGTACTGGGTACTGAGCAAAGAAGAAGAGAAAACAATTTCTTCTTAATTCTTCAAAATCTTTATTCTGACACTCAGGACTCATGACTCAGAACTCAGGACTTTTTTTATGGTAGATTTACTGCTGATCGCAATCCTGGGGTTCCTGGGGAGTTTTGGACATTGCTTTGGGATGTGTGGCCCTCTAACAGTGGCGTTTTCCCTATCTCATCAGCCGAAAATTCCACAAACAGTCTCCTTGGGACGGACATCAACCTTAGAAAAGTCCGACACTTGGCAACAGCAATTAAAATTTCATATCTTGCTAAACCTGGGGCGGATGTTGAGCTATGCTCTAGTCGGTGCTGGCATTGGGGCACTGGGTTCGGTATTGCTACAAGGTGGACAGCTAGCGGGTGTTGGCAGTGGTTTTCGCCGCTGGATGGCAATTCTGACTGGTGTAATGCTGATTTGGTTTGGCTTAGGACAAGTAAAACCCGATTTGTTGCCGCGCATTCCCGTGTTACACCCTTTATTACAAGGTAGTTTACACGATCGCCTCAGCGCAGGAATGATCAAGCTTTCCTTCAAAACCAAATGGTGGACACCATTGCTTTTAGGGATGACTTGGGGTTTAATGCCCTGTGGTTTCCTGTATGCTGCCCAAATTAAAGCCGCTGAAACTGGCAATTTATGGATGGGTGGGGCAACTATGCTGGCTTTTGGGCTGGGAACTCTGCCCACGATGCTAGGTGTGGGCGTTTCCACCTCATTGGTAAGTAAAGACAGGCGCAGTCAGTTATTTCGATTAGGCGGTTGGGTGACACTCACCATTGGCGCTATCACCTTATTGCGGACTGGTGACACAATGGTAGATTACACCGGACACGCCGCGTTAATCTGCTTAATTTTGGCGCTAATTGCGCGTCCTATTAGTGGCTTGTGGGCTTCACCACTGCGTTACCGCCGGGGCTTAGGAGTGGGATCTTTTGTGCTTTCTGTGGTTCACACCGTCCACATGATAGAACACTCATTGCAATGGAATTTTGCCGCCTTTTCTTTCCTGCCGCCAGAATTTCAGTGGGGTATGGCTGCGGGTGCTGTAGCATTGATCTTAATGTCCCCCGCCGCTTTAACGAGTTGGGAATCTTTGCAGAAATCTTTGGGCAAGCGTTGGCGACAGATTCATCTATTGGGTGTGCCAGCCTTGCTCTTGAGCGCCATTCATGCCGTGTTGATTGGTTCCCATTACCTGGGTTCCTTGCAATCAACTTGGGGAAATAAATTAGCGGCAGTACTGATGGGAATTATTACCCTCAGTGTATTGCTAGTACGTTCGCGCTTTTTTTGGTCAAAGTTAGCCGTAGAAAAGTTTTATGTCCCCCCAACAAAATCGCGGTAAATCATCCTTATTTTCTGGCTTCATCCCAACGAGTCAAAAACAGAGGCTTTACCCGCTCAAAGGCATTTCCTGGCATCAAGGAACAATAAAGTATTTATTATTCCTGAGTTGCTTAGTTATACCAATAACTAATCTTTCCTCTGCATCTGCTCATAAGGTGGAGATAGCCGGAGATGTCGGCGGCACCCTCCACATTGAACCAAATGATAATCCCCGGGCTGGAGAACCAAGCCAAGCTTGGTTTGCACTTACCCGCAGAGGTGGAAGGGTGATTCCCCTGTCACAGTGTAATTGTCGGTTGGCTGTTTATGCCCAACCCTATGCAGCCGGAGAGCCACCACTGTTAGAACCACAGTTAGAACCTGTGGCAGCTGAACGTTATCAAGGCATCCCAGGTGCGGAAGTTGTCTTTCCCAAGCCAGGTATTTATGAGTTGCAACTAAATGGTAAACCAGTCTCTGGGGCAAGATTCAAACCGTTTGAGTTCAAATTTGAAGTTACTGTGGCTGGTGGATCTACACAAAACACACGAAACCTGCGAGATGTTAATGGCGATTTAGTAGAGGGTGAATCTCAGCAATTACCAATTTGGGCGATCGCACTTCCAATTCTCGGATTTATCGGCATTTTAGTTGTCGTACTGCGAAGTATGAGAGGGAGTGGGGAGTAGTTAGGAGTTAGGAGTGAGGAGTGAGGAGTTGAGAGTTATGAATTCAAGACTTAACAATTTTGGATTTTGGATTGAAGGAAAAATCTAAAATTTACTAACTCCTGTAGGGACGCGATTAATCGCGTCTCTACTCCTAACTCCTAACTCCTAACTTTTACTTGTGTCGCTTTTGATGCCACTGCCACGCATGAGTGACAATATCTTTGATGGATGGATACTGAGGTTGCCAACTTAAAATTGTTCTGGCTTTCTCACTGGTGCCAATGAGAATTGGGGGATCGCCAGGACGGCGATCGCGTTCTTCTACTGCTATAGAATGTCCTGTCACCTGTTCGGCAGCTGCAATTACTTCTCTGACAGAGAAACCGCTGCCATTACCTAAATTAAAAACTTCGCTATCGCCACCTTTTAATAAATATTCCAATCCCAAAATATGGGCATCTGCTAAGTCGTTAACATGAATATAATCACGAATACAAGTACCATCGGGCGTGGGGTAATCGGTGCCAAAAATTGAGATAGATTCTCGTTTACCTAAAGCTGTCATCAGCACCAAGGGAATCAAATGGGTTTCTGGATTGTGATCCTCGCCGAGTAAGCCACTGGGATTAGCGCCAGCAGCATTAAAATAGCGGAAACGCACTGATTTAAAACCGTAAGCAACATCAAAATCAGAGAGAATCCTCTCTACCATCAGCTTCGTAGCGCCATAGGGATTAATCGGATTTTGGGGATGAGTTTCTGGAATGGGCACGAATTCCGGTACCCCGTAGGTAGCACAGGTAGAAGAAAAGACAAATTTATTCACAGATGCCTTCAGCATCGCTTCTAACAGGGTCAAAGTACCAACAACGTTATTACGGTAGTATTTGGCCGGGTCCGTCACCGATTCTCCTACGTAGGCATAGGCAGAAAAGTGCATCACAGCCGCAATATCGTGGGTTTTAAATAGGTGATCGAGCAAGGCGCGATCGCCTGTATCTCCTACTATCAGTTCTACCTGTAAAACCTTTTCTACTAGGTCATGATGCCCATAGACCAGATTATCAAGTATCACAACGTTATAACCCGCTTGCTTCAAAGCAAGCACCGTATGGGAACCAATATATCCAGCTCCCCCAGTTACCAAAATGCTAGGCTTTCCAGGCGACATAGTTTTTCCTTTTGAGTGGATTACTCAATTAATTTAGTTTACCGGTGCCACATTACTCTTCTGGAAAATTATAAATAATAGACGCAGTGTCAAAAAATTGCACTAAAATCACTACGACGGTAGTCATTAGGTGTGAGGTTTGAAGTATTTTAAGTCAAACAGTGCGATTACAATTTGACAATAAAATAAATCCATTTCCCGAAACCTCTAGGTTGACCCTTACGGGTGACGCTTCTAGCGTTGCGATCGCTAAGAAGTCGCCAGTTGTTTTATCCAGGGAAATCATACACAGCAGTTCCTCTTGGGGAGCCACTGCGTTCGTTACCGGGGTTCCCTCGGTTGTACTCCTAGGTCAAAGCAAGCTAGGCGCAGCGTCTCCAAAAGGAGAAGCATGTGGCGTGGAAACCCTTATAAAGGTGGACTGTCTTATCACCACACTGGCTCACCGCACCAGAAAATTTGAGAGTTAATCTATGTTTCTATTGTTAAGCCGAGTACTGCTGTGGCTGCTGATTGGTACTATCGTATATTCTCTGTTCCAGCGATTTTATCCCTCTGGAACTTTTGTAGGGCGATTAATCTTAGTCGTTATCTTAGTCATCGTAGCCCTATCATTTCTGAACCCCAATGAACCTGCTGTAGCGTCGTTGTGGAGGATGTTATCTTTTCCACTCAAGCCCCTAGGAGCCTCTGTTTTACTGATGATTCTTGCGGCTCAAAAAATCAAGGGAGGTGGGATAGAGAAACCAGGAGGATACTTGATAGGTTGGGCACTAACGATTTTACTGTTGGCAAGTACACCAGCAGTCGCCTATTTCCTTTATCGGGCACCTCTAGCAATGACAGGTGAAACCTATGTAGCAAGTGCTACATCCTCATCTGGGACACTGGTGGCATTAGGGCAACCAACTACCACAGCGAACATCTCAGATGTGACTGGGGATAGTATTCTTTCTTATAATTTGAGAGTGCCTCCCTACCTATTACAAGGAAATCCTCAAGATATTCGCACACGCGGTTTACGACTTGAAGACTTTGTACCGAATTCGGAAACATTGCAATTGACAACAAGAACTTGGGAAAGTTATCTCGTTGAAATTTACAGGTTCTTGCGTGTTCAGCGGTAATAAAGTTAAAAAAGAAAAACTTGTCTGGTTAACTGAGATGGTAACTGGATTTGCGCCGTGTTGTACTAGTACTCTGGCAAGGCAACTTTACTGGGTTCGTAGTAAGTGCTTGAGCGCTCAAGCCAAGGACTAAGAACTTATTCACCCATTAAAGTTGGTGTGGTGGGCTACTAGTACTGAACGGCAATAACTATCCCGTTGGACTAGCAGTTAATCTAAGATGATAAAGTTGCAAAATTGCTTTAATGGCAAAATCTCGACGAATCGCTAAACTCAGTGCTTACCTACGACCCCATTGGCGAGAGGCCTCCTTAGGGATTCTCGCTTTATTGTCTGTCAATGCACTGGGCGTTTATATTCCTTGGTTGATTCGTGCTGGTGTTGATAAACTTTCGACAACCTTTAGTTGGAACCAAATACTACATTACGTAGTAATCATTGTCTTGCTCAGTTCGGCGATGTGGCTAATGCGGATGGCATCCCGTATTTGGCTATTTGGGGTGGGGCGTCAGGTAGAATTTGACCTGAAACAACGGATTTTTGAACACTTACTCAAGCTGGAGCCGGCTTATTTTGCCAGTAATACTGCTGGTGATTTGATTAATCGGGCTACCAGTGATGTGGACAATATCAAGCGTTTATTGGGTTTTGCGGTCTTGAGTTTGGCAAATACGGTGTTTGCCTACGCCCTGACACTGCCAGTAATGCTGGCAATTAGTGTGGATCTCACACTAGCTTCCCTGGCAGTGTACCCTTTTATGCTCTTGTTAGTGAGTCTGTTTAGCGATCGCTTACGCAAACAACAAGCAGCAGTTCAAGAGCAACTCTCTGACATCAGCGAACTCATTCAGGAGGATATCAGTGGCATTGCCTTGATCAAAATCTATGCCCAAGAAGCAAACGAGCGTCGAGCTTTTGCCAAGAAAAATCAGCAGCTATTGACTGCTAACCTGGAACTGGCAAAAATCCGAAATACACTGTTTCCGCTAATTGGTGGGCTAGCTAATGTCAGTTCACTGGTGATCATCTGGCTAGGCGCGGCGCGGATGTCTTCTGGAACCCTTCAAGTTGGCGACTTTTTAGCATTGTTAATTTATGTAGAGCGTTTAGTTTTTCCCACAGCCCTTTTAGGATTCACAATTACTGCCTACCAACGCGGTGAAGTTAGTATCGATAGGCTTGAATCTATTCTCTCTGTCACACCGAAAATTCAAGACGCAGCCGATGCCATACATTTACCAATGGCTGAACTTAAAGGGGAAGTGACAGCTAAAAATCTCACCTATACTTACCCTGGTGCCACTACTCCCGCTCTAGAAAATGTTAACTTTACCATTGCTCCTGGAGAAACCGTGGCCATTGTTGGAGCAATTGGTTCGGGGAAATCTACTTTGGCGAATGCTTTGCCGCGCTTGTTAGATATTGAATCAGAACAATTGTTTTTAGATGGGCTGGATATTACTAAAATTGCTTTGGCAGATTTACGAGGTGCGATCGCCTACGTTCCTCAAGATAGCTTTCTATTTAGTACTACAATCAAAAATAATATCCGCTATGGCGATCCAGTTAGCGAACAAGAGCAGATAGAATCTGTCGCTAAACTTGCCCAAATTGAATCAGAAATTAACAATTTTCCCCAGCAATACGACACTCTTGTTGGTGAACGCGGGATTACTCTTTCTGGCGGTCAACGACAACGTACTGCCTTGGCTAGGGCTATGCTGGTCAATGCTCCAGTATTAATTTTGGATGATGCCCTCTCTAGTGTGGATAATCAAACAGCCACGCAAATCCTCAAAAATCTCTCTGGTGGTACAGAGCGCAAAACAGTAATTTTTATTACCCATCAATTATCGGCGGCAGCTGCTGCTGACCGGATTTTTGTGATGGAAAAAGGAAGAATTGTTCAGACAGGCAATCACTTACAACTGGTGCAACAAGAGGGTTTATACAGAACTTTGTGGAGCCAGCATCAGGTTGAAGAATTGCTGCATTAGGTTTTGACCTATATAGCGGTTCTCGTTTACGTGAGGTACACCCGTAGGGGCACGGCAGTGCCGTGCCGTGCCCCTACACTTGTCGATAGGGAATATTTCATTGCATGAAGGGGCGCACAACTAGCTATGCGCCCCTTCTCTTTAGGAATTACAGTATGCCCGTTCTCCTAATGTGGCATCTAATACAAATGGATTGTCATTACCTTGAAATTTAGCGATCGCATGACTGCGTTCTATTTCAGTAATATCTGGGAGGTCTTGCTGATTCCATTTACACAAAGTCTGGCGCTGATTCTGAAAGTAATTTCGGTCTACTCTCTCAGCCTGATTCCGATAGATAGTGTAAAAGTAGAACATTGCCCTGGCTATATCCCCTTTTACTTTTTCTCTCGGCTCAAATTTGGCAGATGCTGATTCGCTAAACTCGTCAATTGCACTAGTAGGAATTGTCGATTGAACAGTATCATTTCGATACCATTTCTTAGTAACTGTGTCGGCTATATCGTCGAAGGGTTTATTGCCTCGCTCACTATTAATATTTTCCCGTGCAGGAAATAGATGGTGAAGATCGCTTCGGGAATTACCCTTGTCAGCACCTTTACTCTGTGGCCAAACATGTTCGGTATTCAGCCCTAATTTGTCAGCTTCCTGACTAGGATCGCCACTGCCAGTTAAACGAATTGGATAACTAGCATAAATGTCTGTCACAATCCCTGCTCGGTTATCAATAATGGCAAACATTTGGTCTCTTGCCCGATCATAATTCAAGACTTTGTTAGGCGTATACTCCTTAGCTAGTTCATCAACTAAAGCAAATTTGGATAATTCAGGCAATATAATTGCCGAATCACTTACGGGAGTGGGTTGGCTAACGGGAGGGATGGTGTCAGAGGTGGACTGGTTAGCAGGTAATGTAAACGCTGCAATCACAGGATCATGATCGCTGACAGGTCTACTAAAGCCAACGTTGACATGCACAATGTCAATTTCCGGTTGAGCAACACGAGAAAGATTTTCACTGACCAATAAATGGTCAATAAGTTGAGGATTCCCACGGAATTTGTAAGTAAACTGATCGCTAAGAGGTAAACGAACCGTCAGATTTTCAAGAATGTTACCCTTCAAGGTCTTCAAAGGTAAAGAATCTGGTAAATCGTTTAAGTCACCCAGTACAATTACTTTGGCTTGCGGGTCAACTTCTAGTAGTTGCGCTACGAATTTATTAACGATTTGGGCTTGCTTGACTCGTTGAGCATCGTTGGGAGAACCTCCAAGCTTAGAAACAAAGTGATTTGCAATAATAAACAGTTTTTGATCGTTAAATATAAATTCTGCTGCAAGTGGTTTACGACTTTGATCGAAAGCATTATTTGTGGGGTCAATGCGACCCGGGTTGAGCGAGAGGTCAAGACCATTTGAACCTTGAGTAATAGCCACAGCATCTAATGAACCACCTCTTCTGGGCAGTTGTGCTAGAGTTATCCGGCTGGGCCGAAATAAGAAACCGACACGGATATTGCCTCCAGGTTCTCCACCATCTTGATCGTCGCTGGGCGCAATATCAACAAAGTCGTATGCTGGACTACCAATATTTTCGAGCGCCGCAATCAGTTTTTGGTAAGTCTGATTTGCATTTACAACGTCATCATTGATTGGCCCGTTGTTATCCTGAACTTCAATTAAACTGATGACATCTGGTGCGTTCAAATTATTGAGAATAATTTTGGCAATATTCTCAAAACGTCGATCTTTTGGGTCTAAATTCTCTACATTAAAAGTTGCAACAGTCAATACATCCTGTGAATTTTTTAGAGATGTTGTTTCACGTTCTGTAACTGAAGGTAAAGGAGTTGGTAATTGGGCTATAGGTCTAGCTTGCAGTGGACTAATCGATGCTAAGAAGACGAGAGCAATACTAAGTAGTAGCAATTTAAGAAATTTCATACTCTCTACCAATGAAGGTATTTTCTAGATTAGTCTTCTTTTTAATAAAGTTCAGTTAAGACAAGCTTTAGCTTAGGTAAAGCTTGTGCTTTATTTAACGTATACAAATTTATAAAAATCAGAACTATTTTCTGAAAAAGTCTGTCCAACAATAAGTTATGCTGCAAAAGTTTCAGGGATGATGATAAACACAAAGATAGTATATGTATGTTTATTTCTCTTTTTGATGATTGTTTTGTTTCGGCTCATAAAGAAGCCGGTTGAGGCAAATTCTTTTCAAGTAACTCAACAGCAGACAATCAGAGTTTTATTTATTGGCAACAGCTATACCTATGTCAATGATCTTCCTTGGTTGACAGCGACGGGCTTCTCTACGTTCCCTGCGGGACGCTTACGCGCAGCTTGCTTCATCGTAGGAGTACGCCTACGCAGCCTATTATCAAAATACTTTTACAATAACCGTACCTTTACATAACTTGATGAAGCTAGTGTCACCTGGCGTGATTGCCACGTTAGTTTTTTTGGGTATGTGGGTAGTATAAATTACCGAAAAAACTAATTTGGCAGATAGTAATGTTCAAAACTAAATTATTACAATCCCGTGCTTGGGGGGAATTTTACACCTTGAAGTTAATGCATCGCCATATTGGGGCGATCGCAGTTCTAATTTTAATTAGCTTACTGAGTTCATTGAGTGGAACACCAGATCGTCATACCATCTCTAACTGCTGGGAAGGTTTACTCTGGGGACTGGCAGATCCAGTAATTGGCTTGGATTGTTTAATTGCGATTATTGCTATTGGTTTACTCTCATCTGTGTTTGTTCGTGGCACTGCGATCGCTGGATCTTTTGTCTTAGCAGCAATCTTGGGGATTGTAATTCATTTATTCCAGCTAAATTTCCCAGGCACAGAAATAGCCATCGCAATTTCTACCATTGTTTTTGGTACTATGCTGATGATGCCAAATCAACCAAACTTTATAGTACTTGCTCTAGTGGGTGTCAGTGCTGGTTTATTTCAGGGTTACGCTGATGCTGAATCTATTATTGGGGCAGGAATGATGCCACTAATTGCCTATATACTAGGCATAACTTTAACTCTGTTTGCGGTTGCCATGAGTGCTAAAGAGATTGGTGGTGCAATGGGTATGGGAAAAATAAACCGAATTTTACCCTCTAAAATTAGTATTGCTGGCTTCGCTTTCTGTGCGATCGGCATCGTGTTTTTGAGAAATTCGATCATTTAAATCATATATTTCAATATTGCCATTCAGTGGAATACATTCATTTGTGGGGGCGTACACTTAACTGTACGCCCCCACTACGTCTTCAGACTGAAAGTTGCAACCAACTCAACGTTCTAGTGAATAAGCTGATGCACCTCTGCGCTAATCTAGAGGCTATATCTAAACAAAAGGTTATGACACCTGAAGAAATTGCAGCTACTCTAACAGAATTGTTTGGCACATCGGCTGTTGGTGCAATCGCTCCTGGATCGTGGCAAGTAGACACCTCTACTTTTCGGCTATTGGTGCTGCTTTCCGAAGATAAGACTTGGCTGCGAGTTTTACTACCTATTGTGCCCGTAGAAGAAGGGCAACCATTTTTAGAACAGTTCCTAGAAGCTAACTTTGATGACACTCAGGAAGTACGTTACGCTTTGTATGAAGGGGTAATTTGGGGAGTTTTTCAACACAACAGTGACACTTTAGTGGGCGCGGATTTGTCTAATGCAATTAACCGACTTGTATCTCTCTATGATGCTAGATTAAATAATGTTTTTAATCGACTAATTGAAAGTCGCATTCGGCAAATTATTCAAGCAGCAAAACAGCAAGGGCAATCTCTGCAAGCTACTATGCAAAGCTTAGAACGCTTTTACGCAGAAGGATTAATGGGTGAAACAAATCAAACTACAGAGACGCGAGAAGAAGTTTTAGCTGCTTGGCGACATCAGTTAGAACGTTTATGGAATGAGGGTTGATTACATAAAATTTTAATCGGGATTTATATCCGCGCCACATTGACATCATTAAAGTAGTTTACAAATATATCTATATAATCATGGATATCATTGAAATTCTCAAAGAAGACTATCAAAGATTCCCAGTAAATCAAACTTACAGCATTTACGCCCCAGACGTTTATTTTCAAGACCCGCTGAATAAATTTCGTGGCGTTAAACGTTACAAAGAAATGATTAATTTTATCCAAACTTGGTTTTTAGATCCCAAGATGGACTTACATAATATTCAACGTTTAGGAGACACAATAAAAACTGAGTGGACACTCAGTTGGAATACTCCTCTCCCCTGGAAGCCACGAATTTCTATTCCTGGTTGGAGTGAATTAGGTATTAACTCTGATGGTTTGATTGTCTCCCATGTCGATTATTGGAATTGTTCACGCTTAGATGTGGTGAAGCAACATCTATTTGCTGCAAAAATGTAAACAATTAAGGCTTGCTCTAATTCTCTGCTTACAGCCTTCTTCATCTATTTGAACCACAATTCTTTGTAGGGGCACGGCAGTGCCGTGCCCCTACGGGTGTACCTCACGTAAACGAGAACCGTTACCTACAAGTAGAAATACTCTCTTAAACTCTACCAACATCACGACATTCATCACCAACATCACGACATTCATAACCAACATCA
>NZ_JBIQNW010000032.1:34552-75556 GCF_047228265.1 Nostoc sp. UIC 10607
TCACGACATTCATCACCAACATCACGACATTCATCACCAACATCACGACATTCATCACCAACATCACGACATTCATCACCAACATCACGACATTCATCACCAACATCACGACATTCATCACCAACATCACGACATTCATCACTAACGTTAAAGCAATCGTCCAAAAAACTAGGTGCAATATCTGAATTAAGAGAAATTACCCAGATTTTTGTATTAGTTTTTTAAGAAATAAAATTATTCACGAATTTTACTGAACCAGAAAACAGCTTTACTAAGTCAAACTAGCTCTAGAACCCTGGCTAACAAATATATCTATGTCACGTCCAAAACGTACATCCCGTGTTATAGAAAAAGCTGAATTGAGATCCGCTGGACTAAAAGCAATTGATTTAAATATGGATTTTGGTGATAATTGCAATTTACAAAACCTGACTAAATCAATTGAAGAGTTACGCACTATGCTAGATGCTTATAACATTGCTTTAGCTATGATTGACTCTTCCAAAACCAAAATTGATAAGATGGAAAAAACCTTGAACAATCTTACAGATAAGATGGTGATGGGCGTTGCTTTTAAGTATGGCAAAAACAGCAGCGAATATGAGATGGCAGGTGGTATTCGTGATAGCGAACGTATCCGCAAAAGCAGATTAAGTCGCCTGAAAGCTAGTGTCGGAGAAGTATCAGTTGAAAATTCTAAACCTGTCTAGAACAGCACGGAAAGAGGCAGAAAGCAGAGGCTAAGAAAGCTTTTAGCAAAGGATATGGAGAATGAGCAAACGCTACTTGTTCATTAAAACCATTTATTGTTGACTACTGCAATCGCAATTTATTCTATGTACAAATATTCTTTTATAAGGAATATTTATGTGCAGCTAATATCATGCAATTCCATGCATATTATACTATGTATTTTGTAGTATAGTCTCATTTCTCATGGTGTTGAGAATGCTACAAGATGAGAATTTAAACAATTTTGCTTGTCTAAACTCTCATGAGAGTTTATAGTAATACGGTGTTTTTCCCTTACAATTTCTCGGCAGTTTTATACCATGAATTCTTCTCACAAATGGCAAAAATATTTGTCAGCTTTCTCTTTATCTGTAGTATTAGTAGCTGATTTAGCAATCACACAAAAAGCTCCTCCAGCTTTTGCCCAAACTGTAAATTCATCTATCGGAAATGCTGTAACATTCAGTTGCAATGATAGTGAAGCAACAATCAAAGCTAAAAATGGGGCCAAAGTAACTAGTGGAAATACAAGCATTTACATTGGTTATCAGCAAGTCTCATCTAATAACAAAAACCCTGTGACAATCCGTTTCAATAACGGTATCAAATCTTGGTGTCGTAGTGATTACGAAACAACAAATGATGATGGTACAGGTTATGGATTGTATTGGAATGGGGGGGATGTTTTATATGGTGTTTACTCTTCCACTGGTAGTCAGACTGGTAATGATTTCCGCCGCTTTGCAACTGGGCGTTGGTTGTCTAGCTATGGTAGCGGAGGCGGGCCAAAAGTCGCGGTTATAGCCCGGATTAATCCAGCCAATGGACAGGTTAACTATGCCACATTTTTAACTGCAAAAAAGGCGGATAATGGACAAACTAACTCTTTAGTTGTCAACAAATTATCATGGAATGGCACAAATTTAATTGTGCAGGCAAAGTCATGGTGGACTCCCCGTCGCGCTAATACAAATTCTATGAGTTGCTCTGGTTCATCACCTTATCAATACACAGCAGTATTCACTAGCGATTTAACAAAGGTGAACTCGGCTTCAGCCCTTACCTGTAGTTAAATGGTAAGTATTCAGCTATCAAACCGCAACGCGAGAGTCCATTAGTCATTAGTCTTTGAGATACTACACCCACCCTTATTTACGAAAGGCTGCACTAACGATAAGCTCAGGACATCGCAAAGAACGCGGTCTGAATTAGTCCATAGTCATTAGTTTTTTGACCCACTTTCTTTTGCTAATAACTAATGACTAATGACTAATAACTAATAACTAATTTTTCCCATGCGGACGATGAATAATTGTCTCCAAAACCCGCCGCTTGGCTTTTGGATCAATCCCTACCAAGCGGATATACTCACCGCTATATTCTGCCAAAGTTGCTTCCAAGTTTGAGATTGCATCAGACTCGGCATCAATGTGGCTATGAACACAACTTTGCCAAGAACCTGTGCGGAAACGGCGCTCATCTACGTGTTCAATGCTAATTTTGTAACCTTGAGATAATAATTGCCGAATCTGTTCTTGTGTCTCTAGGGTCAAATGTGGATTTGATACTTCCTGTTTCTGGAATCCATTAGTTTTTACTTCTTGAGTTGCGCCATTGCTTGACGGCTGATTAATTGGTGTTACAGCAGCAGGTTGTGCAGATTGAGAATTTCTACCTCGATTGAGTCGGTTGTAATCGTCAACCAAATGGGAATTTTCGACTCGTTTTTGTTCACCAACGAGGAAGTTACCAGACTCAATTAAGTGAGACAGTCTGAAATCTGGCTTTTTAAATTCTGGTGGCCCTTTAACGCTATTAACGATATTCAAGGATACTTGCTCAAAACCTACTTGATGGATGTAGTTACGGATTTGTTCGTCATAAATGCGCGATCGCAAAGCGCTAAAAAAGTCAATGGACTGGTTGACAAATGTATCAACTAGCTGTTCAACTTCCTTTTGTGACAGTCCATCAGGTTCAAAAATCCCTTTGACAATTCCCACTTTGTCGTCTCGGTTTGGTTCCCAGTAGAATTTCTCCATCCGTCCATCCCGAATTAACGGTGCATAGAGGGTGGAAAAATCATTACCTGTGACAATAATCGGTACACGATGTAAAGGCGTGGAATCATAGCTTCCAGGCAACTGCACATCTGTGGGATTATCAGCAATATTCATCAGTGTGGCATTCACCAACTGCGTATTTACAGTATATTGAGTGCCTTCATCAAAGCGTCCAGCCCCCGCATCTAAATCGTTAATCATCAGTACACACATTTTGCCGCGTACTTTGATCAGTTCTGCTGTTTCCCGATAGCGCAGCCGAATCAACCGCGCGGGATCTCCTGCATCTGGACTTTCCAATTCACCGCCAGAGATGTGAGTCACTTCGATACCCATTTTCTCGAAGACTAATTGACATTGAAATGTTTTGCCTTCTCCTTTGCGTCCGTGAATACCCAAAATCACGGGAACTCGCACGCCAGGAAGCTTTAGAAAGTTTTTAGTGATGTGGACAGCCAGTTTGTCCAGAAAGCGGGGAGCGATGTAGTAACCCATAAAATTATTTTGCCTAGCACTGCTTAAAGTAATGTTAAGTTTTTTTGGTGATGACTGTTTATTTATCTTTTGGTAGAAAAGCAACGCTACCTACCATAAACGTCTTATTGGATATGCATCAAAAATTTTATCAGCACTCAGTATAGGTATATTTTCTGCGAGTGCTTGTGCAATTAAAATTCGGTCGAATGGATCACGGTGATGTAAAGGTAGTGTGGCAACAACACTAATATGATTTGTGGTGATTGGCAGTAATTCAATACCATTCCTAATTATTTGCTGTTCAATAAACTCGTCAAAAGCTAAATCAAAGTTGAGTTTACCAATGCTGTGCTTGATTGCCATTTCCCAAACACTAGCAATACTCAGTAAATTTTCATTATTTTCAATTTGCGATCGCATACTAACGCTGATTTTTGGATCACCCATCACAAACCAAATAAAAATATGAGTGTCCAGTAGCTGCCTCATTCCATATATTCCTTAAAATCTTCTAATGGTTCATCAAAGTCATCAGATATTGTTACAAGTCCTTTGGCACTACCATACTTAGGACGGTGTTTAAGTGGCGGCACAGGAGTTAACTTCACCAAAGGTTGATTATCTTTGATAATAATAATTTCCTCACCTCCGAGTGCTGCTTCAATTAAGTTGGGTAGATTTTTAGATGCTTCAGCTAGAGTAATTTGCTGCATAGTTACCACCTTTGGATATAAAAATCAGGTGCTACCACTATCCTAACTTTGAATGCTCGATTAAGTTCAGAGGAAACCAATTTAACCAAGCATCCCAATTTTCCACAATTTGGGCAAATTCTGCATAACCACCTGCTCTTGGATGAACACCATCATTAGCTCTTGCTTGATTAATCCAAATGTTTGATTTTTCTAATATCGGAAAAACGTCTAAATAAGGTACATTTAATTCTTTACAAATTGAAGCATATTGTTTAGATAAATTAGTAATTCTCTGCTTTCTTCCTGGATCTTCTCGTTCTTCATATGGTGCTAGTCCAATCATCAACACAGGATACAAAGATTGGGCTTTACTTAAAATTTCACGGGCATTTCTGATAGAATCTACCAAATCTACGCGAGTTTTCCCATTTTCTACTGTTGTGTCATTCAATCCCAAAGAAAACACAACTCTGCCATCATATTCTTTGGGCAAACGAAGCGATACTTCCTGTAACCAACGCTTTGCTATATCAGTACTTGTATCACGCCTAATCCCTAAATTATAGTAAGTAATGTCATAACCTTTTTTATTAGCATTTGCACATACTCTCCCTGTCCAACCAAGACATTCTGAGTCGCCAGTGCCATTAACGAAGGAGTCACCAACAAAACAAATTCTTACTTCTTGTAGCATTATTACTCTCTTAAAAAACGTAGAGGTACATAGAGAATAACTCCACGCCCCTCTGTGTTTCAAAAAAAATCTAATAAATAGGAGAGGCAGATAATTCTACCTCTCCTATGGGGATAAACTAACTATTTAAAGCTTGCTAGCTTTAGTATCTGTTGGGTTTGTGAACCAAAAAGCTGAGAACTTGGCACTGCTTGATGTTGTCAAAACCTACAACACGAATATAGCTACCGTTAAATTGAGAACGGCATCCTTGAACTTCGCTCAATACTTCTTGAGTAGATTTAGCACCGAACAAAGGCAGCTTCCACATTGTCCAATATAATTCTGTTGGCTCAGAAGTTTCGTTGAACTCGATCGCTGGAATGTAACCTTGATTCAAAATGTACTGGATCTGCTTGGCAATTTGAGCGTCAGACAGGGGTGGCAGATAAGAAAGGGTTTCGTAACGACGCTCTTTTGGTAAAGTTTGCATAGCTTTTGATAATGGGTTGCGATTTTTTACTACTAGGTTGACCGAACTAATTGGATAAGTTATCCAAATTCGGATCTGAAGTTGCTTGCTGTTCTGGTTGCAGACTGGGGTTAGATGTGTCTATTCGTGTGATGCGTTCTAGATGCTGGCGACGCTGTTCCATATTGGCTTGCTGAATGCCAGTGCGAACCATTTCCGGTAAAAATTCTGTAATTTCTTCCGCAATGTGTTCTCTGACAGTCATGATTCGCAAAGCCAAATCTGGTTTTTCTTGCAACAGTTGCTCAATGTATGACTCACCATTTTGAATTTTGCCAGACGAAAAGTTATGCAGCCAAAGTTCTAATGGAGGATTCGTTTCGCCTAGCTGCGCCAATACTGTCCTTAGAGCCTGATAAGTCAGATAGCTTTGGAGAGTTTTGGCTGTGTCCTTCGCAATTTGCTTAAGATTCATGCTTGACCCCAGCCCTGAAGAGTTATGAGTTATGAGTTATGAATTAATGCAAATCCTAACTCTTGTACAGACGCGATTCATCGCGTCTCTACTTCTAACTCTTAACTCTTAACTGTTAACTCAGATCAGACGGTATCCATTGCTTCAAACTCGAACTTGATTTCTTTCCACAGTTCGCAAGCAACAGCTAGTTCAGGAGACCACTTGGCAGCTTCGCGGATGATATCGTTACCTTCACGAGCCAAGTTGCGGCCTTCGTTACGAGCTTGAACAACGGCTTCCAAGGCAACGCGGTTAGCGGTTGCACCAGGAGCGTTACCCCAAGGGTGACCCAGAGTACCACCACCGAATTGTAGTACGGAGTCATCACCGAAGATTTCTACCAGTGCGGGCATGTGCCATACGTGGATACCACCAGAAGCAACTGCCATTACACCAGGTAGAGAAGCCCAGTCTTGGGTAAAGTAAATACCACGAGACTTGTCTTGCTCAATGTAGTTTTCACGCAACAGGTCAACGAAGCCCATTGTGATGCCGCGCTCACCTTCCAACTTACCAACTACGGTACCGGTGTGGATGTGATCGCCACCAGACAAACGTAGGGCTTTAGCCAATACACGGAAGTGGATACCGTGGTTCTTTTGACGGTCAATTACAGCGTGCATAGCACGGTGAATGTGCAGCAAGATACCGTTATCACGGCACCAACGAGCCAATGTGGTGTTGGCGGTGAAACCTGCGGTTAGGTAGTCATGCATGATGATGGGCATTTTGAGTTCTTTAGCGTACTCAGCCCGTTGCAGCATTTGTTCGCAAGTAGGAGCGGTGACGTTTAGGTAGTGACCTTTAATTTCACCGGTTTCTGCTTGAGCTTTGTTGATAGCTTCAGCTACGAACAAGAAGCGATCGCGCCATCTTTGGAATGGTGCGGAGTTAATGTTTTCGTCGTCTTTGGTGAAGTCCAAACCACCGCGCAAACACTCGTATACAGCGCGTCCGTAGTTCTTAGCAGAAAGACCCAATTTGGGCTTAATGGTACAACCCAGCAAAGGACGACCGTATTTGTTTAACTTATCGCGCTCAACTTGGATACCGTGAGGAGGTCCTTGGAAGGTCTTAATGTAAGCTACAGGAAAGCGAATATCTTCTAGACGCAGTGCCCGCAGAGCTTTGAAACCAAATACGTTACCTACAATTGAGGTCAATACGTTGGTTACAGAGCCTTCTTCAAACAAGTCCAGAGGATAGGCAACGTAGCAGATGTACTGGTTGTCTTCGCCGGGAACTGGTTCGATGTCATAGCAACGACCTTTGTAGCGATCTAGGTCGGTGAGCAAATCTGTCCACACAGTTGTCCAAGTACCTGTGGAAGATTCAGCCGCAACAGCCGCACCTGCTTCTTCGGGAGGAACACCAGGCTGAGGTGTCATGCGGAACGCAGCTAGAAGATCGGTATCTTTTGGTGTGTAATCGGGTGTGTAATAAGTTAGTCTGTAATCTTTAACCCCGGCTTGATACCCAGACTTGCTCTGAGTCTTCGTTTGAGCGTAAGACATATTTTATCCTTCCCTGAAATCACTCTTAATTAATTATCAAATCACGTTTTGTGCAACTTCCCCTCACCCCGCTCTTTCCCCCCTTGAGCGAGGGGAAGATCAGGAAAAATTTTTGTTAGGGGTTAACTTTGGCAGAGGTTAGCAGTTTTTGTGCGGCGGACACTTTGGTAGCGGTGGTAGCCCTCCTCACCAGTGTTCTCCCCTTCTAGGGGTACACGACCTAGCGCTTCTACTGTTCCCTCTTCCTACGAATCAAAATTCTTTTTTACCTCTTCTTCGCACCCGACTAAACCTTCTCAATTTCACCAAAACTTCCGTTTTTTGCGGATTGATTTAGATAATTCCCCCACAAATCGGGGTATTCAGGGGATTGGGCTGGCTGGCACACATTCCCGCCTCTACACTCCTTCTATCTTGACCGTTGTTGGAAAAGATACCAGAAAAGAATTTACTTGACACAGATTTAGCAGAGTGATGAACGAAAGATAAAAAATTGCACACCACGTAATTTGTAACTTGTTTCACAATATATCAAGAATTCGATAAGTTATTCTTTGAAAGTTTTTAACTTATCTATTTAATTTTGTTATTACATAAAGATTTAAACATTTTGTTACAAAAGCTTTACAAGGTGTCATCAATAATTGTAAAGAAGCTTTTGGGGAGTGGGGGAAGCAGGGGAAGAATTTCCAACTCTTGACTAATGACCAATGACTAATGACAAATTTGAGAAAAATTCCAGATGACGTTTAAAAAAACCCAGCTAGGGGAACACTGAAATTAACCCAAAGCCAGTTTAGGTAACGGCTATAGGTAGTGTCTCCAAAGGAAATTTCACCGTGGTATTGTTTTGCAAGCGTACTAGTTTATTGATTACTTCCATCTTGCTGGGGTTGATAGCTTTGCCAAATATGGGATGGGCGCAAAAAACCCCTGACATTAATTCATCTGATCTAACCCCCGCTTACCCACCTTCTGCACCGCCACCGCGAGTAGAACCTTTACCCAATGAGCGGGGAGTGCAAGAAAATTCGCCAGAAACTGATTATCGGGTTGGTAACTTACTGGGAGATGTTACAGGCAATCTTTGGGTAGGTTCTTGGCGGGGATTATCGCGGATTGATCCTAAAACCGGCAAGATTATTTCCCGTGTTAGTTTACCGAATGTTGCCATTGGTGCTTTAGCTCAAGACAAAGTAGGACGTTTGTGGGTAGGAAGTTATGAAGGACTGTTCCGAGTAGACCCCCGCACTAGTGAAATCACCGCGCAGAATTTATTTTTGCCTTCTAAACGAGTGTTGTCACTGTTACTTGACAAACGGGGTTATTTGTGGACTGGAACCGATAGCGGTTTAGCCCTAATTAGTCCCGACCAAGGCTTGATTATGACGACATTAAAAAATCTGCCTGGTGTCAGCGCCAACACCCTGACTTTAGATGCTGAAGGTCAACTGTGGGTTGGCACCCTTGATGGATTGGTGCGGGTAAATACTGCTAGTGCTGCGATTATGAAGCGAATAACCAATTTACCAGGCACGACTGTCCAAGCTTTAGCTATTAGTCCAGAAGGATTAATTTGGGCCGGAATGCCAAATAATTTGCTAGTTATTAACCCAAAAACTGGGGCAGTGTTGCGCTCTGTGACTCGTTTGCGTGGGCGTGACGTGACAGCGGTACGTTTTGCCAAAGATGGTAGTGTCTGGGTCGGGACTAACAATGGTTTGTTACGATTAAATCCAAATACAGGAGCTGTGTTAGATGCAGAAGTTGCTGGACTTCCTTCTAGTCGGGTTCTTGCCCTTGCACCTGACATTGGCAATAAATTATGGATTGGCACTAGTCAAGGTCTAGCTTGGTTAATGCCCAAAACGGACAGTGCAAAACCCCATATTGCTTTCAGTCGCGCCGTGAAGTAGGGACTAGGGGACAGGTTACAGGGTACAGGGGACTGAATTCTTTCTGATAGCCCATCACTTATCACTTATCCCCTATTACCTATCCCCTATCCCCTATCCCCTAATTAAAAATGGCAATCACTACCCAGCAATTAATTCAATGGAAACAACAGGGACGTTCAATTGTGGCGTTGACCGCCTGGGATTATGCGATCGCTCAACTCCTCGACGCAGCTGGTGTAGACTTAATCCTTGTGGGTGACTCTATGGCAGTGGTTCTAGGGTATGAAACAACACTGCCAATAACTTTGGATGAGATAATATATCATGCCAAAGCTGTGCGACGTGGGGTTAAGCGTGCATTATTAGTAGTAGATTTACCATTTTTGACGTATCAAGAAAGTCTTCAACAAGCGATGCATTCAGCTGGGCGAATACTGAAGGAAACGGGCGCTCAAGCGGTAAAATTGGAAGGTGGCTATCCAGCGATCGCAGAAACTGTGGCTCGTTTGGTACAAGCTGGAATTCCGGTAATGGGTCATGTAGGTTTGACACCGCAATCTGTACATCAACTCGGTTTGCGACAACAAGGGAAAACTCAAGAAGCGAGTGAGAGGATTTTACAAGAAGCGATCGCTCTGGAACAAGCAGGTGTATTTTCTCTAGTTTTAGAGCATATACCCGCAGATTTGGCAATGCAGATTACACAAAAATTGAGTATTCCGACAATTGGTATCGGTGCAGGAACTCACTGCGATGGACAGGTTTTAGTTACTTCAGATGTAATCGGACTTGCCGAGAAGCATCCACCATTCGCTAAGGTTTACACAAACTTGCGGGAGACGATTACTAAAGCCGTGCAAGATTATGCTGTGGAAGTACGCGATCGGAAATTTCCCTAAACTCAGATAAGCAGTATTTGAATCTCACATAGAGAAAGATTGAGTTTTCGTACTTTTGTACAAGATGTTTAGAATCATTCAGACTCAAACTCAGCAACGCCCTACCTGTTGATGCGTCCTAGCGCTAATGCTGATGGATACTTATGATATAGGAACTAAAAATTTAACTATGGAACAACAACCGATACAAGTAATTGGAGGTGGACTAGCTGGGACAGAAGCAGCCTGGCAAATAGCCCAAGCTGGAGTGCCGGTAATTCTGCATGAAATGCGTCCAAAGCGCTTCAGCCCTGCTCATCATACAGAAGATTTGGCAGAATTAGTATGTAGTAATTCCTTTGGAGCAATGGCAAGCGATCGCGCGGCTGGATTATTGCACGAAGAATTACGCCAACTTGGTTCTATTGTAATCTCGAAAGCTGATGAACACGCCGTACCTGCGGGTGGGGCGTTAGCGGTAGACAGAGGACAATTTGGCCAAGATTTGACTCAAACTTTAGCACATCATCCTTTAATTGAATTCCGCCGGGGTGAAGTGTCTGCGATTCCCGAAGGAATTGTGGTTTTGGCAACTGGGCCTTTAACGAGTCCCGACTTAGCGGAGGATTTGCGCCGCTTTACCGGGATGGAATACCTCAGCTTTTTCGATGCGGCTAGTCCGATTATTGTGGGAGAATCGATTAACCGTGATATTGCCTTTATGGCATCACGTTATGACAAAGGTGAAGCGGCTTATCTCAACTGCCCAATGAATAAAGAGCAGTATTTGCGGTTTCGAGAAGAACTTTGTAAAGCTGAACAAACAGAACTCAAAGATTTTGAACGGGAAACGGCGAAATTTTTTGAAGCTTGTTTACCCATTGAAGAACTAGCACACCGGGGGGAAGATACCATGCGCTACGGCCCCCTAAAGCCAGTGGGATTGTCAGATACTCGCACAGGGGAACGTCCTTATGCTGTGGTGCAGTTACGACAAGAAGATAAAGCCGGTCAACTGTGGAACATGGTAGGATTTCAAACTAACCTGCGTTGGGGTGAGCAAAAGCGAATATTTCAGTTAATTCCAAGTTTGGAAAAGGCGGAGTTTGTGCGGTTAGGAGTGATGCACCGCAATACTTTTATTAATGCTCCTCAGTTAATGCATCCTACTTTGCAATTTAAAGAGCGTCCAACATTGTTAGCTGCTGGACAGTTGATTGGTACTGAAGGCTATACCGCAGCGGCTGCGGGTGGCTGCTTGGCGGGAATTAATGCAGCGCGGCTAGCTTTGGGTAAAGAAGCTTTGGTTTTACCACCAACAACAATGATGGGTGCATTATTTGAATTTATTAGTTCCGCTTCGCCGAAGCATTTCCAACCAATGCCGCCCAACTTTGGGATTTTTCCCGAATTGGGTGCAAAAATCAAAAATAAACAAGAGCGTTATGGACGTTACCGCGATCGCTCTTTAACTGATCTAGCAAGCTGGAAAGCTAATAATTAATGGGCATTGGGAATTGGCAAAGAATTTAACTTTTAATCTTTTGCCCCTATTCTCCCCCATTCCCTATTTAATAAAACTTCAAATAGGTTTATTATCCTTTAAATTCTTTTGCAAAAATTTAGGTAAGGTATATGGCTGATATTGTTGATATTGCTGTTACATCTGAGTCCTTCAAAACACTGGTAGCGGCTGTACAAGCTGCTGGTTTAGTAGAAACATTAAAAAGTCCTGGCCCGTTCACTGTCTTTGCACCAAATGACGATGCTTTTGCCAAGTTACCAGCGGGAACTATCCAGACTCTGTTACAGAATATTCCCCAGCTAACGCGAATTTTAAAGTATCATGTCGTTCCAGGAAAGCTGCTACAGGCTGATTTGGCAGAACTCGGCACGGTTAATTCTGTGGAAGGTTCACCTATTAAAATTCATTCTTTAGATGGTTTTGAAGTTAAAAATGCCACAGTTTTAGCAGCAGATATCGAAGCTGATAATGGCGTGGTACACGTTATCGATACCGTGATTTTACCGGGTTAATTCAGCTAGGGTGGGTGTTTTTCACCCTCCTTATCCAAAATCTTTATAATTAACTAACTATTGAGTAGTATCAAAACGCAACTGAATATTTTAATTTATGTTATGTTTGCAATGTGATTACTCACTCACCTGTTAATGTAAATTTAGTTATTTTAAAATAAATTAAGTTCTTAAAAAGCTAACATCTATCCCAACAAAATGAATGCTCGATTTTAACACCTTAGTAGAGTTCTCTCGTGGTAACTGCATAAGTATTTGTGCGTTTCTCGTACCAGCGAACTTGCTTGTCACAATTTTAACAATGGGTCTGGTAGCCTTACGTCGCCCATCACATCAAGTGTGGCAATCTGCTGGAATTGCCAGCTTTTTCGCTTCTGTAATGATCCTGCATGTATATACCTGGTTCATGATTGGCGTGGTGATGGCTCCCACTTACATCTTGCTGTGGCTAGCAATTACGTGTTTGGTGACTAATTTGGGAGCAATTCTTTTTCAAAGACGTTACAGTAACAACGCTAGTATTTCCAGCAACGTCTGAAATCTATACTTACTCTCCACGACATTAGGACGTTAAAAAAGACTTTGCGCTTTTCTGCCTATCGGGCGTCTATAGGTGATCTTTTCAGAACATCATCATGTGACGCCTCTCCATTCATGCTCAAGGATGGCATATAGCTGTCAAGAGTCTCGCCATTCTCACTTAATTTAATGGTGTTGTCGCAAATACCCTTCCTGCTGCATTCCGATTTTTTGCAAAACTCCTTCTGAAGCAATGTTTTCTGGGTGACAAGTTGCAAAGAGGCGGATTCATTTGGGAAATTCTGCGCGTAACTGATTGACTACCCGATCTAGTCCCACAGAATGGGCGGCTTTGAATAATAAACGATCGCCTGCTTGCACAAATGTCTTCAACCTAGCCACCAACTCGGCATGAGTTGCAAAACACTCCGATGGCACACCCTCGGCACTAAGAGCGATCGCTTCGGCATCTTGTCCATCTACCAAAACCAACAAGCCGTCTAAATCCAACTTTTTCACTGTTTCTCCCACTTGCTGGTGCAATTGCTGCGATCGCTCTCCCAATTCTTTCATTGCACCCAATACTGCAATCTTCCGCTTTCCGGGTGTGTCTGCCAATAATTGCAACGCGGCGATCATAGCTTCTGGTGCAGCATTATAAGTTTCATCTAAAATTACCACATCGTTGGCTAAGGTAAATCGCTGCGATCGCCCTGTGGGCATATCCACCATCACACCTGCTTTGAGGCTTGCCCAATCAATTCCCAACACCTTTGCTACCGCTAAAGCCGCCAAGAAATTAGTCGCATTGTGACGGCCAAGTAAAGGTAGAGGCAATTGGATTCCTGCAACTTCCACAGTCTCGTTATCAATTAATTGCCCTTGGATATCTCCACCAGAAAAGCCGTAGGTTAAAACTTCTCCCTGCCAAACTTTTGCCGCTGTGGCTATTAATAGAGGATTATCGTGGTTGAGAATTGCCACGCTATCAGCAGCCATTTCAGCTAACAATTCACATTTTGCCTGAGCGATCGCTTCTTCAGAACCCAGTAACTCAATATGTGCCGTCCCCACATTGGTAATCACTCCAATTGTTGGACGCGCTATTTGCGTCAGTTCGGCAATTTGTCCCCTACCCCGCATCGCCATTTCAATCACGGCGTAGTCATCTTCTGCGCCAAGTTCTAGGAGAGTTTTCGGGACACCGATTTCGTTGTTGTAATTTCCATAAGTTTTGTGAACTCGTCCCTTTGTTGCCAAAACTGCCGCAATTAATTCTTTGGTTGTAGTTTTACCCACGGAACCTGTTACACCAATTACAGGAATGTTAAAGCGATCGCGCCACCATCTGCCAATTTTCTGATATGCCTGGAGGGTGTCTTTTACCTGCAATACCGGAAAACCGGGATTTTCATATTCAAAATCTACAATTGCAGCTAAAGCACCCTTTGCGATCGCAGTTGGCACAAATTCATGTCCATCAAACTTATCGCCTCGCAAAGCTAAAAATACTTCACCCGGCTTTAAGGAACGGCTATCTGTTTGGATACCGCTACTGACTTGTATTAAAGCGGTTTCAGATAAGTTTATCGGACTGGCCAAAATAACTTCAACCAGTTGGGTTAGGGTGGCAGAACAACGCATAAGTAATTTTCAATTTAAAGTTCAAAATTATAAAATCGAATTATGACACAAGACTGCATTGAACAACAAGATTTGCGACTTCTTGAAAAAGGCACGAATCTAAGCCTAGTCACAATAACACCAAAAATAGTGCCAAAGAAGTTTAACTCCTTTGGCACGCTTTGTTTATAAGCTATTTATATAGTTTAATTAAGCATATATTTTATCGCCCTATCCCCGGTTTTTAATTAAGATTACTTGCACAATTTGTATTGCTATCTCACTAGAAACACCTAAAGCTTGATATAAATCATTTAAGAAGTTTTTTTCTTCTTCAGCTACGATACCTTCAGCTAAGACTAAATCAGTCGCTACTGCAAAGGCCGCTTCTCGCAAGTCTTGAGATAAAGAATCTTTGGCTGCATTAAATAAAGTATTAAAACCATCTCCTTGGAGAAGACCTAAGATTTTCTCAAACAGCCTGTTCATCATCTCATGGGGATAACTTTTAAAAAGTTTCATCCGAGACAGCACAAAAGTGATAGAATTTGCTTGCTCAACAGAAAGGTAACCGTCTGACGCTGTTGCCATCAAGATAATGACAGCGAAAGCTTCCGCTGGATTGAGTGCTGTTTGGGTTTGGCTTTCTGTGCCCAACACAGCGTCGAATAGACCCATTGTAGTAACTCCTTGCTTAGGGTCTCAATAGCGCTACAGTTAGCTGTATGTTTGATGGATTTCCAGCTAAAGCTGCAACGCTGTGAGACTTTCATGCTTTAGTGTTCCCAAGATTTATTCACGGCGAACACTTGCACCCAATGGTTTTTGGCAAGAACTACACTGCCATTTATAAACTTAGCGTTCTCCTGCCTTTTCTATTGTTTCAATTACCGCCAAACCTATGCCAGAAGCTGCTATTAACAGTACTCCTGACAACAAATAGGCATTGGTCAGCATCCGTAAAGCTTCATCGAAAAAAATGTAGGTGGTCATTGCTTCACCTTTTGAAATTTGTGCTGCTAGTACTTTTTATTTCTCCACACACCGATAGGTGAATTTCGTTGAGAAACTGCTAGCAATTGCATCTTAACAAAACTTTAGCTCTTTCAGAACACTATTCAAACTTTTTATTTCTGAAGATTTGATGAATTTTAGAAAGCCTTTGTAAAAGAAATTACTTAGGTTGAGTTGAGAGCACAAGTTGTGTCACCCTAAATTTACGTAAAAATAGTTGTTAAATTAGTCAACGAACTCACAAAAAATCATGACAATAAATATGCATAAATTGCCTATTTTTACAGATTATGTTGTGAAATCCAAAGGAAATATACAAGAAGATTCCCGGTTTCTGAGAGAAGTCGGGAATCTGAGCTACAAATCAAATAGGATTACTTTGATCTCAGTGCATATACGAAAGTTAGCCAATTATTAATTCCGAGATTTTACCTAAAAAAAAGAAAGTACCTAAATTGACATCTTCTCACCGCTACACCCGCAAGGGTTAGCGAAAGATTCCAACATAATCAAAGATTATGGCGAGAGCCTTCTCATTGAGTTAGGTAAACACTGTTCAATTGTCGCTACGACTGATTGAGAAAGAGAATCAAAGTCGTAACCACCTTCTAAGCCAAACAGAATTTTACGAGTTATCCCTAGACAATAATCAGTAAATAAAGCGTAGTCTTCTGGCTGCAAATTGATACTTGCCAAAGGATCTGCGGCATTGCCATCATAACCAGCACTCACAATCAGCAAATCCGCTTGAAAGTTGGCTAAAAACGGTACTACCTGTTTTTCAAATAGTGGCTGATATATTGCAATATCACTACCAGGGGGTACAGGTAAATTTAAGACATTATTATGAAAACCGCGTTCTGCCGATCTTCCAGTACCGGGATAGCAGGGATACTGATGTAGGGAACAGTAGGCGATGCGTGCTTCAGTTTCGACGATCGCCTGAGTACCATTACCGTGATGTACATCCCAATCGAGGATGGCAACGCGGTTAATTCCGGGTTGTTCGAGGGCAAATAAAGCTGCGATCGCAGCATTAGAAAATAGGCAAAAGCCCATCCCAGCATCACTTTCTGCATGGTGTCCTGGGGGACGCGCTAGTACAAAAGCTGGATTAGCCGAATTTAACACAGCCTCAACTCCATCCAACCATGCACTGACTGCCAACAATGCTACATCATAACTACGCGGGGAAACTGGCGTATCTCCATCCAAAGGGCCGCCGCCACTAGAAGCGATTTGCCAAAGTTTTTTGATGTAGGCTGGGCTATGTGCTCTAACCAACATAGACATCAGCGATGGCTGTTCTGATGTTGGTGTGGGCGATCGCCAGGAAATTTTATCTGCGAATGTAGCTGCTTTTAGGGCAGTAGCGATCGCTATCAAACGTTCTGGTCTTTCGGGATGATATTTTCCAGTCTTATGATCTAAAAATTCGTCGGAATAGATGACTGGCAGCATAGGACGAAAAAGGTTCGCAGCAAGACGATGAATGCTATTGTATCGTCACTAGTACAAACAGTTTCTACTAGAGCATTGGTCGTTTACTTTCGAGGATTTCTGTTGCTTTCTGGGCAGAAAGCGGGCGATAGAATAGAAAGCCCTGTACATCCTCACAGTTGATAGATTTTAAAAACTCCAACTCCTCTTCCTTTTCTACCCCTTCGGCTGTCAACTTCAATCCCAAACTCTGGCCCAAGGTAACTATGGCCCTAATAATATGAGCTACTTTGACATCCAGGGTCAAATCTTGAATGAAAGATTTATCTATTTTTAGATTATGGAGTGGCAAAAGCTGTAGGCGCGAGAGCGAGGAATGACCTGTACCAAAGTCATCAATGGAGATGTGAACACCCATCTGCTGGAGATTTTGTAACACGTTTCTGGTAAAGTACAAATCCTCAATCGCTGTGGTTTCGGTAATTTCTAATTCTAAAAAGCGCGGCTCTAGCCCCGTTTGTTCTAAAACTGTAGCTACAATCTCCACCAATTTAGGTTGGCGGAACTGCTTAAGAGAAAGATTAACAGCGATCGTCATGGGTGGCAATCCCGCATCTTGCCATGCTTTGTTTTGGCTACAAGCCGTCCGCAGCGCCCATTCGCCGATGGGGATAATTAATCCACTTTCTTCGGCAAGGGGAATAAAAACACTGGGTGCGACCAATCCCATTTCTGGGTGCTGCCAACGCAACAGAGCCTCCATACCAGTAATTTCTCCTGTGGCAATGTTCACACGAGGCTGATAGTACACCTTAAATTCTTTGCGTTCTTGGGCATAGCGCAAGCTCTTTTCTAAAGTCAGGAGTTCAGGATTTTTGGCGCTCAGGGAAACACTGTAGAATTGGTAGTTATTCCGTCCTTTGTCCTTGGCGTAGTATAAAGCGGCATCTGCGTGCTGGATTAGCGTTTCGACATCAGGACTGTTGTTATCAAACAACGCAATACCAAGGCTAGCAGTCACATAAAGTTCATGCCCTTGGAGATGGAAAGCATCCTCTAAGGCTTGTAAGATTCTATCCGCCACCAGGGTTACCTCTTCAATATCATTCACTCGCGGGAGCAAGATAGTGAACTCATCACCTCCCCAACGGGCTACAGTATCTCCGCTTCTGAGTGAATCTTTTAATCTTTGAGCAACGCTTTTTAACAATTGGTCTCCCAAGGTGTGCCCCAGAGTGTCATTAATGACTTTGAAGCGATCCAGATCGACGAAGATCACAGCTAAACTTTCACCATTCCGAGTAGCGTTAGGCAGAGTTTTACTGAGCAGTTCATTAAATAGTAAGCGATTGGGCAACCCTGTCAGCACGTCATGAAGAGCTTGGTAGCGAATCTTTTCTTCTACTTGCTGACGCTGCCGCGCACCAATGATACTGGCCGCCATCGTCAAAAGGGTAGATTCTTCGTGCTTTGACCAATGACGCTCAAAGGTGCAGTCTGCCAAGCCAAGGTAACCCCAGCACTCTTTCTCCAACCGGAGAGGTACCAGAAGAAGGGATTTAATGCCATCTCGAATCAAAAATTCTTGTTCAGCTATAGGAAATGTTTGGGTGATTCCGCTAATCGACTGGCCGCTAGAGAGAACAGTGTACCAACGAGCTAATCCAGAAGCTTGATAAGGCTGATTCTGCCAATGCTGGTGCGTAGGTTCAATAAAGGAGTGCGTCCATTCAAACCGTAGGCTGACTGCTATTTCCCCTGTAGCAGGATGGGGATGGTTCTGAAAGAGATAGGCACGATCTGCTTTGGCTGCTTCACCCACTATAGCTAGAGCTCGATCAATACCAGTTTCGTAATTCATTTCCCCTAGCAAATAATTGGCAGCTTCTGCAACTGCTTGTAACAAGCGATCGCGCTGGCGCAGTTCGGCCGTGGCTTGTTTTTGCTCTGTAATATCCCTAATAATAAAAGTTCTAATTAAATCACTTTCAGGAAGGTAGAGAACGGATTGTTCAAAAACTTCTGTACCTACTTCTACCTCCCGCACAAAAGATCTTTTTTCTAGATTGTTAACTTCACTTAGGAGTCCTGTTAAAATCGGGTGTTTGGTTCCAACTTCCCTGAGTTTGGGAAACTTGAGAGCGGCAGCTGGATTGAGATAAGTCACTGTTCCCTCGAAATCCATCTCAATAATTGGATTGGGGATGAGTTCAGGGAAGGATGCTAGGCGAGCCAGGGCAGACTCACTCGCTGCTTCAAAGCTGGGATCGACAGCTAAGGTTTGAAAAGGATTGGCAGGACTGGCTTGCTCTGATAGGAAACCAGATAAGTCTTCAACATCACAAGATTCTGAAAATGCTTGTTCTGAAATGTTGGAAATAGCATAATATTTAGCTTGAGCTTGATTACTACCAAAGGCAATGACATCTCCGTGTCTAAGATTATGGGAAAAGCATTTAGCGCCATTCACAAATAAGCCATTAGTACTTCCTTTTCCCTTGTAGTTGCCATCAATAATCTGAAAGCCATATTGGTCAGTCTCTGGAACAGTTACTCGCAATAAAATTGCATGTTGCATCGATGCTGACCGGGAAGCCAAGACAATAGTGTTTGCAGGATGCCGTCCCAGAGAATAAGTAGTCTCTCGCAATGGGACAGTTCGCCGCCCTTGCAGGTCTTGAATGACCAAAAGATGGCGTATTTTTTCCCGCTCATTTCCTAGCATGGCTGTTCCTCAAATTCTCATATTTTTATGTCTTAGTCTGAAAAATAATACTCTCAGAAGTGGAGCCTGAAAGTCTGAACTTATGGGAAAATTAGTTCAATCAAATTTATCACCATCTATGATTCCAAAAGGGGTATGAAGGTGCAAACTAGCCCTTATTTTCATGGTCAACTTTCTGGAATGAGATGACTAATTGTTTAATCAGTTTTTGCGGTAGAAGGTCTAGCTGTTTCCTCTGCTCATACATCAGTTATAAACTTTGCTCCTTCGTCTATATCATCTAACCTAGCCTTTGCTTAGGATACCCAGAATAAAATCAAACACTGAATAGAACACATGGTATATTTGCGGATTTTTATTCTGAGTGGTGACGAAACTCCGAATTATATAAATAACCGTCTGATTTTTATTTTTTAATCAGTCAAATAGTACTGTTTCACGGGATTTTGCGAAATAGATAAGAGCAAGGCAGGAATTAAATTAATTCGGCGCATCCCACAGGAGAAAAAATATCTGAGCACGCCAGTTGCTTTAATGGAGCAGGAACACCCCGTTGGCGCATCCTCTCGTCAAGAAGAAAACGAGAATAAATCCCTAAATTTTAAAAAGGATTATAGAATAAACTAAAATACAGTCCGTTTTCTTGTAATGTTCTATCATTCGAGTTAACAGATACTAAAGGAATACCCCAGTCAAGACGAACCGTGAAGCGATCGCCTTGTGACCAACGCAACCCCAGACCAACAGAAGCTAAAGTATTAGGGTCGGGATTCTCTCTAGCCGAACTATTCCAACCAACACCAAAATCCACAAAGGGGATAACCTGTAAGGTGCTATCTATCTGGGGTAAGCGCAGAATCGGTACTTGAACTTCGGCAGAAACCAAAGTGCCATTATCCGTCAGCAGATAATCTTGACGGTAGCCGCGAATACTATCCTGCCCACCTAACCCAAATTGCTCTAAAGGCAAAAGTGTCCTGGATGCGAGTTGTGTATTTAAACGAAGTAAAAGTAATGTTTCAGGAGCTAAAAGGCGTGCCCACTGCGCTTGTCCTTGCCAAGCAAAAAAACGGCTATCGGGAGGAGTTTGATTAATCGTGGGATTCAACACATCGATGCCCAAATTGAATTGAGAGCGGAGGGCGATAACTTCACGGCTGTTACGACTCGTCCATTCTTGAAAAAATCGCAACGCAGATACCCTGGTGCGCCCCTGTTCATCAGCGCCTAAACCGGGGAAAGGTAGTCGTTCTATGTCGATATAAGAGGCTTCACTTTCCCGTCGGGAGGCTGTTAACCCAAGGGCGAATTCTTGTGTAGGAGTTTGAACTATGGGCTGGCGGAATGTCAGTTCGTAATAGCGAGAATCCGATTGGATATCTAAAACGTTGAAAGGAGGTTCAATGACATTGCTTGATGTGATGCCATAGTTGAAGGTAAGTGTCCCGTTGCGAGGATTGAGTGGTAATGTATAGCTGGCATCAAAAGAGTTGCTACCATCGGTATTAGTGTAAGCTATACCCAAAGCATCTCCCAGTCCTAATAAGTTGGCTTCATTCAATTGTAATCGGCGGCGAAAACTGCCAACGCTAGGCGATCGCCCATTATCAAGAACTATTTGGCTACTAAAGGTTTTTGCCTCACTGACTTTGACTTCTAAAAGACTCGCACCAGTCCGCGATCCTGCTGATAGTTCAGCAGACACGTTTTGAATCAAAGGATTAATTTGCAATAGTTGCAGTGCCTCTAGTAGACGCTGCCGATTTAGAGGTGCTGTTGTCGCTATTGCTAGTCGGCTGCGGACATAATTCGGATTCAATCGCCGAGTTCCAGTGATCTGGATGTCTTCTAATTTACCTTCGACCACCTGAATCTTTACAACACCGGATTGGATTGTTTGGGGCGGGATATAAGCACCAGAAGTAATGTAACCATTTTGGACGTATAAATCAGTAATTTTAGAACGTGCTTGATACACTTCAGTCAGCGAGATCGGTCGTTTGGTAAATTCAGCAGTGGCGAGGGCTAACTCTTCGGGACTGAAGACTGTGCTACCAATAACTTCAAAACGTTCAACAACAATAGTTTGAGGAAAGTTGCCAGGGAGTGGTTCCTCAGGTTTGGGAGTTGGGACAGAGGGGGGAAATAGTTCTGCTGGTGGGGGAAGTGGTTGTGGTAGTTCAGGTGAGGGAGGTGGTGAAAGTGAGGGTGGTTGGACATCCTGTGGTGGTGGGAGTTGTTGCGACAGGATGAAATTACTAGCTGGTAGTTGTGTAGTATCAACAGCCTCAGCTTTCAGTGGACTGGAAGATATGCTGCTAAGTAATAGAAGCATACTTAGCGGTAAGCAGGACACTATAAGATTCTGGGGATATTTATCAATCATCGCACTAGACTATTTTTTGCTGAGAACTATGGGATTGTACGGGGACTGCTTCAGATGTGAATCTTACTTCATCTTTTGCCGCTAATGTTGATATCTTCGGCAAATCTCAATTTAAAAGCTAAATTATTTGGTTATTGCAGACTTAAAATTATCAATGGTATTCAATCTGTAATGACGTACATGGGTAGGGGCGCACAGCTAGCTGTGCGCCCCTAAGAGGATATTATGTTCATCTGTAGGTAATCGCAGATTAAGGATTATCTGGTTTCTTCAGCCTCTAATCTGTTTTGTATATTGTTTAGTCCATACCCCTTTGCTGAAACATTTCCATCAATTTACGTTTACGAGCGTGGGTTTGCATCAAATTTTCCCGATAGGTTAACCAATCAGCTTTCTTGCCAGATTCCAAGTAGGCGATACGTGCCTTTTTCAACCATTCAACTGCGTAGTAGTAGTATTCGGCTTTACCTCCATCCATAATCTTTTCGGCACGGCGACGAGCATTAGCAATCACCCAACCAGGATTGTGAGAGATAGCAGCATCCATGACTCGGTGAATCAATTCGGAATAATAAGAACTGAGTTCACTAGCGATCGCAATTGCATCGTCAATTAGCCCTTCATGTAAGAATATATCCACCTTGGCTGATTCTGTTCCCCAACCACCATAACTACGGACAATTCTTAGCAGGTCTATTTTGACACTTTCCCAGTTTTCTCCAGCCAATTCTGCCATCTTTTGGTAGTCAACAAAGGAGGGCTTGACTTGAAAAGCCGCCTTGATTGCTAATAAAGCAGCTTCATTATTACCCAACTCAACAGCCAAATCACTTGTCCAAATTCCCAATTCGTACTGACAATTACCCGGTAAATTTAATCCACTCTGGGCTATATCTAGCGCCTGTTGTAATGCCCCCTGGTCGCTGAGTGTTTTCGTTAGGGCAAAAGCCTCTTCCATTGAGTTCATCTGGATTTGAGCAGCATCAATTGCTTCTTCTACTCTGCCTAAACGACCTAGCATTGTCAGATACTGCTGGGTTTGTTCTTCCGCTTCTGCTAAATATAAATATTCTTGGTAACGTTCTTGACGTTCGAGAATTTTTAGGCGAATTAGTGCCAAATCATCCGCGTAGTCTGGCACATCTTCTTCCCATGCTCCCCTTTCGGTAATATTACCTTCGAGAACTTGCACTAGGGGCGGATAATCCCAACCTTGGCGTAAAGCCTCCATAACCATGCCAAAATCAGCATTCCACTCATCTTGCCAGGCTTCTAAATTTATTTGAATATCAACTTTTTCTTCTGGGGTGAGTTCAGAACTGAGAATTGCTTCACACCAAGCATTATTTAATTCTCCGACAAGCTCATCATTTTCGGCACCGTATTCGGCAACATCATCCCAATTTTCCACACAGGTGAAGGTAATCGCTTCTAAGATAGCGATCGCATTTTTACCCTCTCCCCGTTCGCTAAAATCTACCGCAGTTTGCACCACATTCAGCAATTCGTCGGCAATCGGGTCTTCTTCGCACCCTTCCTCAAAGTAGCGCACAGTATCCCGGAGAATCTGCCGGACTTGCCGCCGAAAGGGAGCCGGATCAATAGTAATATGGAGCAAAGGTTTTGTAGATTTTTGCTGGGCAGCAGGATTAGTCATCCAACCTACATGGCGGTCAATTTCCTCAATGAGTGGTGGGTATTCTTTTACCAACTCTTGCAGCAGTCTTTGAGTTTGGATGTAATCCAGGCGATTAAGTAGTTGTTCTAGGGTAGGGCGCTGCTCAATGTTTTCTGGGTTACGCGCACAGACAAGCATAGTCGCTACAATATGTTTGCACCATCCGTCAAAGTCGTAGGCACAGGTGCAATTTACTGATGTTAACCCACTGCTATCAAAATTCAGATTGACATGATAAGGTCTAGCTTGAGTACCTGCAACATCTGCCTGAAGTAGATTGCCACGTTGGGTAATAGCATTGACAGCACCTGCTTCATAGTAAGCCTCGCCCCGCTGGAAAGATTTGGCGTTGGAATGACGGCGGATAGTAAATTCACTAATTTGGGGAATAGACATCGAGCGATCGCCTGCGTAAAACCTCTGCATGAATCCTAAATCCAGCTTAGGTGTTAGGCTAACGCGCTGTAAAGAAATTCAAAGTTATTGACATATGACAAGGAGGAGTTAGAACTCGGAATTTTCCGAATTCCAAAAGAACAAGTGAAGGTTAGGGTTGAACTGAAGCCTTACACCAGTGCCAAAAACCCCCTCAGAAAGAATTCTGAGGCTAATAGGTATCAAAAAAATAAGTATCTAGATTTGACTATAATTACTGAAAACATCCATATTTTCGTCAGAAGCAAGTGAATCATAATTTGAAGCAACACCCGAACCTTAAATTAGTAAACAGTCATCAGTGAACAGTCCTGACGATGTATTGTGAAGGATTTGGAGTCAAGCGATAAAACTGAGAACTGAGAACTGAGAACTGTTAAAGGGGTTGCGCTGATTGACGGTCAAGTTGAGAATAAATAGGCGAAGCACACGGGGAAACTAACGTGAGTCAAGGATTTGATTACGATTTAGTCATTATAGGGGCTGGTGTAGGCGGACATGGCGCAGCCTTACACGCTGTAAGTTGCGGTCTGAAAACAGCGATTATCGAAGCTGCTGATATGGGAGGAACCTGTGTAAATCGGGGCTGCATTCCTTCTAAGGCGCTGCTGGCGGCATCTGGACGTGTGCGGGAGTTACGCAATGCCCACCACCTCAAGTCACTAGGAATTCAAATTGGTAGCGTGGAATTTGATCGCCAAGCGATCGCTAATCATGCTGGTAATCTCGTCTCAAAAATCCAAGGCGACTTAACCAACAGCCTCAAACGTTTAGGAGTTGATATTCTCAGAGGTTGGGGAAAAATCGCTGGGGCACAAAAAGTCTCTATCACCGGAGACGGTGGCGAAAAAACCATCACAGCCAAAGACATCATCCTTTCCCCTGGTTCAATTCCTTTTGTACCTCCAGGGATTGAAGTAGACGGCAAAACTGTCTTTACCAGCGATCAAGGCGTTAAGTTGGAGTCGCTACCAGACTGGGTGGCGATTATTGGTAGTGGTTACATCGGCTTGGAATTTTCTGATATTTACTCAGCTTTGGGTTGTGAAATCACCTTGATTGAAGCCCTAGATCAGTTAATGCCAGGATTTGACCGAGACATTGCCAAACTTGCCGAACGCGTGCTGATTACTCCCCGCGATATTGAAACGAAAGTGGGGATATACGCTAAAAAAGTCATCCCAGGTTCACCTGTGGTGATTGAGTTAGCAGATTTCAAAACCAAAGAAGATGTAGATGTCATCGAAGTAGATGCTTGCTTGGTGGCTACAGGACGCATCCCAGCGACCAAAAATCTTGGTTTGGAGTCTGTCGGTGTGGAACTGGATCGGCGGAATTTTATCCCAGTTGACGATCGCATGGCAGTACTATCAGCCGGTGAAGTAGTGCCACATGTGTGGGCAATTGGCGACGCTAATGGGAAGATGATGTTGGCACATGCGGCTTCTGCTCAAGGCATCATTGCGGTAGAAAATATAGTTGGGAGGGAAAGAATAGTAGACTATCGCAGCATCCCCGCGGCGGCGTTTACCCACCCAGAAGTCAGCTATGTGGGCTTAACGGAAACAGCAGCTAAGGAGTTAGGACAAACCGAAGGGTTTGAAATCGGCACAAGTCGAAGTTACTTCAAAGGGAATTCTAAAGCGTTGGCAGAAAATGAAGCCGACGGGATTGCCAAGGTGATATATCGCAAAGACACTGGAGAAGTCTTGGGTGTTCACATTTTCGGACTGCACGCCTCAGACTTAATTCATGAAGCGTCAGCTGCGATCGCTAACCGTCAATCTGTCCAAAGTCTCGCACATTTAGTTCACGCCCATCCGACACTCTCGGAAGTTCTAGACGAAGCTTATAAACGAGCGATCGCAATTTAGTTCTTTGTCATTTGTCCTTTCTTATTAGCAAAGGACAAATGACCACTGACTAATGACTAATGACTAATAACTAATGACTAATTATGCAAATCCGTCGTCGTTCACCTAACCCAGCTATTAATGTATCTATATTACGTTATCAGGCTGCCATACCAGATTCAGCGCCAAACAACATTTTGGAAGAAATTGTCTGGCAGAAAGAAGTAGAAGTTGAGCAAATGCGAGAAAGGCTGCCTTTACGGGAATTACAACATCAGGCACTCTCTGCACCGCCAACCCGTGATTTTGTCGCCGCCTTGCGCCAAGGTAAGACTAAACCAGCATTGATTGCAGAAGTTAAAAAAGCTTCACCTAGCAAAGGCGTTCTTCGAGAAGATTTTGACCCAGTAGCGATCGCCCTATCTTATCAGCAAGCCAAAGCCAGTTGTCTTTCTGTGCTAACCGATGTCAAGTTCTTTCAAGGTAGTTTTGACAACTTAGCCAAAGTTCGCGCTGCTGTAGATTTGCCTCTACTTTGCAAAGAGTTTATCATTTATCCTTACCAGATGTACTTAGCGCGGGTTCAAGGTGCAGATGCTATTTTGTTGATTGCAGCTATCCTGGGCGATCAAGATTTGCAATACTTCCTCAAAATTGCTAAGAACCTGAAAATGGCAGCCTTGATTGAAGTTCATAGCTTGGCAGAACTTGACCGTGTGTTAGCTTTAGATGGGGTCTCCTTAGTAGGAATCAATAATCGCAATTTGGAAGATTTCTCTGTTGATCTGCAAACTACTTGCCAACTTTTAGCAGCAAGGGGTAACCAATTGCAGGAGAAAAATATCCTTGTTGTCAGCGAGTCAGGACTACACAACCCAGATGATTTGAATTTGGTGGTTGCAGCAGGTGCATCTGCTGTACTCATAGGCGAATCTTTGGTCAAACAACCAGATCCCGGTGCTGCGATCGGCCGTATATTACCGAGGAATATCTGAAATAAATACCTCCCCTAAGCCCCGGAGCGCACGGCAACTAACTGCATAGAGATGCATACAATAGTTGGGCAATTGGGCACACTATGCGTAGATACGCAGCACTTTGCCATCAAATATCATCAATATCTTTGCCAAATCTTCATTGCTAATCAAATTAAAGCCATAAGCAACTAGTTATTTAGTATGTAACAATTTATTGATAAGAGACAAATGCTGACTAATACAAAATCCCAAATATGAAATCAAAATTTAACTTCATGGAGCAAATTCCTTTACCTTCTCCTATTCACTACGAACTTATACTTCAACTTTTAGAAAGACAAACCATGTTAGCTGTAAATGATAATCCAGATTTACGGCATCAGGTAAATCAACTAATTATTACTCTGCGTAAAGCTGCTGTACAGCAAAAACGACTAGAAGAAATTTGCGAGTTTTCCTCTGTAACTATTGATCACCGTTGGTCGATTAATCATCATAACGATAAGAAAGTTGTTGCACCCGATTGAAACTGATAACTTAATATCTCAACCTCAAATTTGGCATCTTTGTTAAGTTAGCTTACCATCGTCAGAAAGTCTCTCTGTGTATTGAAAAGACCAGTACTCATAACTTCCGCCACACTTGCTTGACTCAAATGTAGAGTTTGTGGTGTCACTTAAAATGATTTTGGTTACAGAACTTTCTCTGCTTTGCAAGAATATATAGAAATGCTAAATGAGGTTTTGAAATCATCGGTAACAATGCTTAAATTTTACTTTGTTTAGTTAGTTTATTGAAATTCTACATATTCAGTTTTTATAGAAAAACTAATTTAATCGTTTACAATTTATACACTAATTATATTAATGATGCTATAGAAAAATTTCATCTTTATAAATATTTTAGCTTAAAAAAAGCTCATCTTGATTTATAGGCAACTGTAAATCAGCTAAAATATTGATGAGATTCTCTCTCGAATTTAACGAAAGATGAAATATAACAGCATTGATGAACTCCTCAGAAATAATCAGGCATGGGTTGCCGAGAAACTAGCTTTAGACCCAACTTACTTTCAAGAATTATCTAGCGGACAAACACCACCTTTTCTATACATTGGATGTTCTGATAGTCGTCTGGCATTAACAAAGTTTACCCGTACAGAACCAGGAGAATTATTTGTACATCGTAATATTGCCAATCAAGTTTCTCTAACGGATATAAACTTTTTAGCCGTTTTAGAATACGCTATTTTACATCTTAAAGTGGAACACATTATCGTTTGTGGTCACTATGATTGCGGAGGAATTAAGGCGGCTTTAGAAGGGAGAACCATCGGAATTCTTGATAACTGGGTAAATCCGATTCGGGAACTGTATTTACACAAACAAGAAGAAATTGATGCCTTGCCAACAAGAGAAGAACGTCTGAATCGTTTGGCGGAAATCAATGTTGTGGCGCAAGTGAAAAATCTTTACCAAACTTCCATCATGCGTCAGGTACTCTATGAGCGAAAAGCACCTCTGATTCATGGTTGGGTACTAGATATACGCACTGGGTTGATCAAAGATTTGAATGTCTCAACTTTACAATGGCAATTGCACATCTGCCCCTTACTTCTAGAGTTTAGACTCTATGCCATGTTAAAAAATGAGAGCTGATTCGGTATTTATGGGCAAACAAAAGCCTAAATTCGAGACTCGATTGTGTTTATACAACTTTGATTACGAGTAAAATAAATAGTTATTTTTCACCTCAGTATTGTAATGCTTATGTCAAAGTTATAAAGCAATGTGCTTAAGATATTTATAGATTTTTGTTTAATTAAAGTTACAAATACTAGGCAAATGATTTCTTAACCATTTTTCTCATTTCCATGCAGATCATGGAAATGCATTAATTAAGGCTCTGCTCAATTTATCACTGGATGCAGAGCCTCAATACCTACCCCCACAAAGAATTATTTCTTAGCAATTATCCACACTGCATGAATAATCCCAGGAATGTAACCAAAAAGTGTCAAAAGTATATTAATCCAAAAGTCTATACCAAAACCTACTTGCAAAAAAACTCCCAGAGGCGGCACGAAAATGGCACACAGAATCCGAACTAAATCCATTTAAACCTCCTATTCATCTCATAAAAAATAGCTTGTTGGCAAAGTGATTTACTACTGCTCAAGCATATTTGTACCTCTCAAAGATAACATTCCCTCTCTCAATCCAGACCACGGTTAAGATGCGGTAAACCGCACTCCAGATTAGCCACCGCTAATTTTGGCTTTATAACCTAACTTGGTCAAAATATCGACAATTTTCTGCTTGTGTTCGCCCTGAATTTCAATTTCGTTATCTTTAACTGTCCCACCTGTGCCGCACTGGGATTTTAGCTGCTTCACCAAATCTGCCAAGGTTTCTGGCTTGGCTTGAAAACCGCTAATCACTGTGACAGTTTTGCCTTTGCGTCCTTTGCGGGAAGCTTGTACTTTGAGATTTTGTTGTTGTGGGGGGAGTTCTGGAATTGGTCTTTCTGTGGCGGCGGAGTTGTCGTTGCCAAATTCGCGGTAGACAAAGCTTTTGTCAGAAGATTTAGAATTGGAAGAAGACATAAAATTTTTATTAAGAAAAATTTCGAAGGCAGTGGAAACTTCTACGCAACCATTCTGCTGGGATATCAATTTCTAGGCTAACATCACAAATCCATTGCGAGGGATTCAAACTAATTGGGCATGGGGCATTGAGTATCAATGAAGAATTTAGTTCCCAGTCCCCAGATATAACCTAGATATGCCCCAGACTTTCTATAATAATTAAGTCATTCCCGTCATCGAAAACAGCCCGTGACTACCACTCCCCTATCTCCAAATTCAACTGCTCAGGTTCCCGATACGCTAGGTCGTTTTGGACGCTTTGGCGGTAAGTATGTACCTGAAACGCTGATGCCTGCTCTTACTGAACTAGAAACAGCTTATCAGCAATACCGCAATGACCCTGGTTTTCAAGCAGAACTACAGCAGTTGTTACGGGACTATGTAGGACGTGCCACACCATTGTATTTCGCTGAACGCCTGACTGCTCATTATGCCCGACCCGATCGCACGGGGCCGCAAATTTACTTAAAACGTGAGGATTTAAACCATACTGGTGCTCATAAAATTAATAATGCCCTTGGTCAGGTATTGTTGGCGAAACGTATGGGTAAGCAGCGCATTATTGCCGAAACAGGTGCTGGACAACACGGTGTTGCCACAGCTACAGTTTGCGCTCGTTTTGGGCTGGAATGCGTAATTTACATGGGTGTTCATGACATGGAACGCCAAGCTTTAAATGTGTTCAGAATGCGGTTGATGGGTGCAGAAGTGCGTCCGGTGGAAGCGGGAACTGGAACCCTTAAGGATGCTACTTCTGAAGCAATCCGTGATTGGGTGACAAATGTGGAAACAACTCACTACATTCTCGGTTCAGTCGCAGGGCCTCATCCTTACCCGATGATGGTACGTGATTTTCATGCAGTAATCGGCCAAGAAACTCGCGCCCAAGCAATGGAAAAGTGGGGTGTATTGCCTGATATTCTCTTGGCTTGCGTGGGTGGTGGTTCCAATGCTATGGGACTATTCTATGAGTTTATGAATGAGCCTTCTATACGGTTCATTGGTATTGAGGCAGCAGGAGAAGGTGTCAATACTGAAAAACACGCAGCAACCTTGACAAAAGGAAGAGTCGGTGTGTTGCACGGAGCAATGAGCTATCTTCTGCAAGATGAGGATGGGCAAATCATTGAGGCACACTCAATTAGTGCAGGTTTAGATTATCCCGGTGTGGGCCCAGAACACAGTTATTTGAAGGATACTGGTCGCGCTGAATACTATAGTGTGACGGATGCAGAAGCTTTAGCGGCATTTCAGCGATTGTCGAAATTGGAGGGGATTATCCCAGCATTAGAAACAGCCCATGCGATCGCCTACCTTGAAACCCTGTGTCCTCAACTAACCGACAGTCCCCGGATTGTAATTAACTGCTCTGGACGTGGCGATAAGGATGTACAAACAGTAGCCAAGTTCTTAAATGATGCGTAAATATACTTAAAAAGCTGGGTAAAAAGCAATAATGAATCAACAATTCCAACACCCTATGCTACCGCAACCCACTCATGACGAGTTGGCACGACAAAATTTTGTGCAAAGTTTGAGAATGCACATTTTCAGGAATATCTCTCCTGGCAATAAAGTACTTTATGAAAAACTAGCCAAGCCGAAGTTTGAACAAGAACATCAGCGTTCTCCCCAGACTCGTTATGAAATTCGGGAAGTAATGCGGCACGAACCATACTACCGCTGGAGTAGTGCCCTCAAGCGTATTAACCAGGAAATATTATGGGATGCTGTAAATTCCAGTGTTGACAGACAACTGCCAGAGTTGATTGAACGTGCCAAAGATCAGGGTGCTGAACTGGGTACTTTAACTCTCGACCCAAATTTTCAAATACCTACTCATCAGCAGGCTGTAGACATTCACTGTATGCCCGGAGGATATCACAGTGAATTTACAGAGGATGATGTAGCTGCCGGCGCAACTTACGATCGCGGCGCTTACGTTTATGGTCTGGGTTGGTTGGGGCCGCTTAATGATGATATGGGGCTATCTATAGTCCAAAACTATCTTCTGCCAGAATATCCCGACTTTCGACCCAAAAAAATTCTCGATATGGGATGTTCTATCGGCAATAGCACATTACCCTATGTGGATGGTTTTCCAGATGCAGAAGTCCATGCCATAGATGTAGGCGCACCCATGCTGCGTTATGCTCATGCAAGAGCGAAATCTTTGGGCAAACGGGTACATTTCTCTCAGCAAAATGCCGAGCACACTAACTTCCCGGATGAATCTTTTGACTTAGTAGTTTCTCACATTTTACTTCATGAAATTCCCCCGCCATCTGTCCGTAAAGTTATGCAAGAATCTTATCGTCTACTGGCTCCCGGCGGAATGATGCTCCATGTGGAAGCACCCCTGTATCGTCACATGGATGTTTATACGCAGTTCGTTTATGATTGGGAAACCGCAAACAACAACGAACCCTTCTGGAGTGCTGTACGCGATCTGGATTTGGTGTCGCTAGCTACTGAGGCTGGTTTTGCAGCAGATAAGACATTCGAGAAATTTGTCCCTAATGGGGCATGGAAAGCAAACTTAACTAATAGCCTGTTTAAAAATGGTAATTCAGGCAGCCAAGGCACATGGTTTGTAGTCGCTGCAACCAAGTAAGTAGAGGAAGTATACCAATTCGTAATTTGTAATTTATGATACTTGCCTCTGGCGAGAAGCAAGCTACGTAATTGAGAAAGTCAGATTTCATCTGGGTTTCTTTCTTTTGTGTGTGTAATCTTGTTTTGGGAGAATTGGTATAAAGATGGCAAAAATAGCTAAGGGTAAACGACCTGTTTACTTAGATAGTCCGCAAATTGATAAATTGTTAGCGATCGTCATGGCTTTGACTGGTGAAGTGTCCGTACTGCATGAGCGGCTAGACACTATTGAACGGTTGCTAGAAGTTAAAGGTATTTTATCGGCTACTGAGATTGAAGCTTACCAGCCGGATGCAAAAGTAACTAAGGAGCGGGAACAGTGGCGTGCAGAATACATAGCACGGGTGTTGCGTGTTGTACAGGAAGAGTTAGAAACCCTTAAGCCAAGCTAGTCGCCCAGAGGTTCTAATGGAGCAATTTATGCCATCTATATACAAATAATCATACTAATGGTAGAGGGAGTTTTTTAGCAACAGCGCAATTTTTTTGTAAGGTCGTGAATTTAAAAGTTTGCTGGTAGTTTTTGAATATAAAACGGCTTAAAGAGAGGTATATAGACCTATAAGCAATTTGTCACATGGACATTAGTTTGGTTAGATGGTCTGGAAGTTTACTTTCAGCAAATGATTAGAACAACAATCTACGGCGTTGCTTTAGGAACTATTGTTCTTGGTAGTGGCGCGATCGCTACTCCTGTAACAAATCTAACTTTGACACCAGAGTCTTCACATATATCAAGACATACTGTTGATATCGCAGCATCTAGCAGCGACACTGCTGCTATAGAAGAGTCGGTTTTTACCCAAATTAATGAGTACAGAGCTTCCATAGGGCAACCAGAACTGACTCGTAATTCTGCCATCGATAATCAAGCTAAGATTCACAGTCAGAACATGGCTAGTGGTAGAGTCGCGTTTGGACATGGTGGATTTCCACAACGTATTAAAGCAACCGGTATTTCCTACAGAACCGCTGGTGAAAATGTTGCTTACAACCAGGGACGTAGTGACCCGGCTACCAGAGCTGTTCAAGGCTGGCTCAAAAGTCCAGGGCATCTTGCAAATATCAAAGGTGATTTCAATAAGACGGGGATTGGTGTCGCTAGAAACAGTGCAGGCAGAGTCTACCTTACACAACTTTTCTTTCGCTAATAGATTTCGTAGAATTTAGGTTTTTTTCTCAAATTCCCCAGACTTCAGTCTGTTGGCAAAGCTTTTACTAGATATCGAATAATGTAGTTTCAATGACATTTGTCTATTGAACACTACATTATTTTTTAATAATTCATTAAAATCTGAAATTATCAGCGAAAATAACCATGATTTTATGAAGCTGACCTATTGAAGTATTGACAATTGGAAATGATTTTTTGTACTTCCCATACAAGGATGTAGCCAGATTGCCAAAATTCATCAATCCTTAATAGTATCGTGGTATATATCGTTGGAACAATAGGGTAGAGTATAAGTCTTATATCTCTACATATTACGCAATTCTCCATGTTCCGACAAACTGCTTTTGGCATCGCTTTAAGTGCGCTTGTCCTTGCTAGTGGATTAACGACTGTTCCGACACCAAATCATCCTTCTACAAATACATCCACCCGTAATAAGCTGTTGTCACTTTTTTCCAGTCAGGTTGCAATATCGACTCCTACTTTTAAAACTACGGAGCTAGAAAAATCCGTTTTTGAGGAAATTAATCGATATCGGGCTTCTAAAGGACTGCCAAAGTTGACCCTAAATGCAAATATTACTCGACAGGCAAGAATTCATAGTCAGAATATGGCTAAAGGTAAAACCCCATTTAGCCATCAGGGATTTGAACGGCGAGTCAAAGCTATCCCTATCCGCTACAACAGTGCGGCGGAAAATGTAGCTTTCAATCGGGGATATAGTAACCCTGTGGACGAAGCTGTTACTGGTTGGATTAAAAGTCCGGGACATCTAAAGAATCTTAAAGGAAATTACAACCTCACTGGAATTGGCGTTGCTACTAATAATCAAGGCGAAGTCTACCTTACACAGCTTTTTTTCCGCGCTAGGTAGATTTAATTTCTGATTTTTTTGCACAATAATAATGTAGTGTCTGACAAGACTTTTATCTGCTAGACACTGCTATTATTTTTGAACAATTCATGACATTACAAGAATTTCAGGTGAGCGATCGCGATCTCAGTGACGCAGCCCTTGGACAGTATTTAGAATCAGATGCGATCGCAGTTGATACAGAAACGATGGGATTATTGCCGCAGCGCGATCGCTTGTGTCTTGTCCAGCTGTGCAACCCGGAAGGGAAAGTGACTGCAATTCGCATAGCCAAAGGACAAGCTGATGCCCCAAATTTAAAAAAACTCTTGGAAGCGGCGAATGTCGTAAAAGTGTTTCACTTTGCTCGGTTTGACCTTGCCACTTTGCGAGCCAATCTGGGGATTCAGGTTGTGCCTGTTTTTTGTACCAAAATTGCTAGTAAGTTAGCTCGTACTTACACCAATCGCCACGGACTTAAAGATGTGGTGCAAGAGTTAGAACAAGTAGAACTGGATAAAAGCTCTCAAAGTTCAGATTGGGGTAATGCCACTAGTTTATCTGAAGCTCAACTGAGCTATGCTGCCAATGATGTACGCTACTTACTTAGTGTGCAACAGAAGCTAACAGAAATGCTCAAACGAGAAGAACGTTGGGAAATTGCTCAAAAATGTTTTGAATTTCTGCCAACAATAGTTTCTTTGGATTTGTTGCAATTTAAAGATTTGTTTGAACATTGATAAACGCTAAACCTGCATTGACAATAGGGAACAGGTTACAAGGAAAGGATTTCTCATTGTTCCTTATGAGCGCTGCTCATGGAGTCTTTTGCAAAAGTTATTTATCTGGAGGACAAACATTACAAGAGAAAATATTCTGTCTTTTGACTCTTGAATTGCAACTTTTCCGCTCATGAAAAATAGAGATTAGACCTCTTGGAAAATTCCTTAACACCCCACTCCTAACCTCTGCCTACAAGCAAAGAAGGGAGATTTAGATATAAGTCAAAGGTAAAGTGGGATTCTAATTATTGATTTATACAAGAGGTCTATCGCTAATTTTCTAATTTATTTGTGGTCTAAGATCCAATATTGGAATCATCAGTGTCTTTAGAAGTTTTAGATTCACTAATGCCTTCCTTGAGGTTACTAGCTCCTTCTTGAATACCTTCCTTGAGGTTACTAGCTCCTTTTTTAATGGCTTCCGTCGCGCTAGTGCCTCCCTTTGGCTGATTTTCTTGGTGATTTTTGAGCCGATCTACTACATTGTAGTCATCTGCACCTGGGGGAGTTTTGGATTCAATAATGCCTTCTGTCGGGCCACCGATAGCTTTCCATGCGGCAAGACCACCTTTGAGTTGGGAGACATGCTCAAATCCATTAGAACGCAGTTGTTGCGCTGCTTGGGCAGTTTCTTCTTCATTAGCACCGTAAATGTAAATATCACGGCTTTTATCCAAAGAAGGTACTGCACGCTGTACCAATTGATCTATTGGCATCGGCATCGCTCCCATAATGTGACCTTCGTTGAAGGTGTTGCGATCGCGCACATCCAGTATTGTAAAAGCTGGTTCGCCCCATTCTAGACGAGACTTCAGCACATGAACATCAGATTGTGCTTCTATTGGTGGTTGTGGGGGAATGATGCCGCCGACTAAATTGTTAACCATAACTATTCCTGACTGACGATATTAATAGCAATTTAACGGACTAAATATATTGAATTAATCTTTCTATGGGCTGAATCTACTCAAACTCTCTCTTGAGATAGAGTAGCTATTTGAAATATTTTCTACCATTTAATCCATTGCAAATACAGACTAATTAGACTATTGAAAGGGATTTTTATTATATTAATTTTATTAAATTTTTGGATATTTAATTATTTAAACAGATTGTGAATAAATTTAAATTTATTAAATTTTCTAACTAGAATATAGTATAAAAGTTCAAATTTTTCAGCTATTAGTATAGGAATTACGTACTTTTTCAATATCTGCGATCGCTAATAATAATGTCTCTTCAATCTCTTGTCGCACTATAGGAGTTACATCAGCTGCACTATTGAGGCAATCTACCAGCAATTTATTGGCATCATAATATTGCTGAAGCAATTCTTTTTGCTGTTTGTTGAACTGCCAGTTGTAACCAATATTGCGATACTTAATCAGCACATCTCTTAATTCTGCACCCCAGGCTTTACCCTGAGCTTGCCACCAGCCTCTAAATTTCTCTGGTTTGCTGTCTATTTTTGGTAGTTGTTTTTTAAGTTTTTGCAGAACTTTATTCAATTTAAGATCAACAACAACGTCAACAGCTTTATCAAAGGCAATTACAAGGGCATGTGCATGATCAAGGGCATCCTTGAGGGTATGTTCAAAGGCAAAGTCAAGCTCGTTAATGCAGGAAACAGTACTGAATAGAAACTCATCTAGTACAAGGTCAGTGTCAAAAGCGATGTTACCAACAAGAGCACACTCAAGGTCATAACCAGAAGTATAGACAAAAGCATCATGTCTATTGCAAGAGCTTCGCTCAACGCAAACGAGGTAAAAAGCACGAACACCAGCTGCTTTAGAGCGCGTAGAAACTGAACTAGATTTTTGATGCAGCCAGGTTAGAAAATATTGTAATCTTTCGTCGCCAGCAACTAGCAAATCAATCTTTTGCTTGATTATCTGTAGTATTTCATTAGCATTTGGCAACATACTAACAGTTAATAAAAATACCTGATGCCAGCGTTTTTCGGTTATGTGACTGACCAGATTTTTCCAATCATAAGCTGAGTAACTTTCAACAATTTTCCTAGCCGTAAAATACTCTTGAAACGTCAGATGAGAAAAAGAGTAAATTCCTCTTGCCCTTTCCACCAATAATCCATTTTGTACCTCAATTGCTTTTATTACTGCTTCGTTATCTAGCGAAAATTGACTTGCCTCTGAATTAATATTTTGTAAAGGTTCTAGATAGTGAGCAATAATTTGTAGGATTTTTTCTTGTTCAAAAAAGTAATTTTCTTGCTCAAAAGTAATAGCGGCAAGTTGAACAAGCAGTTTTTTCTTGCTTTTTAAAGTCAAATTCTGAGCAACCCGATCGCGTTTAATTCCTTTGACTTCATCCCATCTGTTCAGCAAAATATTCACTGCTTGCTCATATAACTTGGCTGGATTTAAAGGAAATTCATCTTTTGCTTGGAACACCAAGCAAATCCAATGTAGCAGTAATGGAGTGACCGCCAATTCTCGGATATGTTGATTTTCTGAAAGATGCAGCTGATTAATAAATAAATTTCCTATGGCTTCATTGTCTTCCCTAGATTTAAGAGCAACTCCAACAAACCATTTTTTGGCAAAAACTTCTACTTGCTCTTGGTCAAAATCTGCCATCTCAACTTCAGTAACTCCCTGAAATCTATATTTTTGGGCAGCAATCCTACAGCTAATAACAAACTGATTTTTGTAAAAAGTTTGGGTAAATCTCCGAATTTCTATTGTAACTTTATCTGCCTTTTGTTCTGGTACTTCATCTAATCCATCTAGCAAAATCAGTAGTTTGCCCTCAGTCAGGAGAGTTTTAGTTGATTCCTGTTCAACACCGCAAGTAAGAAATTCTTGGGTAATATAGTTCAATAGATTGAATTCGCTGTCTGTTTTGGCATCTTCAGCAAATTCTTTCACTCTAATAAAACTTGCTATGCGGTTTGGCTGAAACTCGCCTTTGTTACACTCAATCGCTAGATATTGTAAAAATGTAGTTTTACCAGACCCTGGTTTACCCAGCACCATCAGTTTTGAGTGCTGCAATACTGCTTCCAAGCCTGGTAATCTTCTCTGACCCTTGTATCCTGCGAGTTGATTAAAGTCTGATTCAGATTTGAAGTCTTTCAACAGGTCAGAAATTTCTCGCCATTGCAGGCTAGTTATCTCTTCTAAAACATAAATATTGGTGTAAATGTCCATCAATTGGATTGTCTGGGCAATGTCCAACATTTGCAGAGTGTTGCACTGGTCTTGGATTTTATCTTGACGCTTTTGCCGCACTTCCCGCACCATTGTATCAAGGTCAGCACCTTTGATTTGTGCTTTAGGAGTTGCCTCAAATGCCACATCTTCAGGTAAACCAGCAACCTTTTGCCAAGATAACCCTAGCTGTTGGCAAATTTGCACAAAACAAGAGCGGGAAACAGACTCACCTGCAAAGAATTTGGAAACTGGTTGACGTGTAATGCCTAAAGCTGTTGCTAATTTATGCTGACTCCAAGTTTTGTCTGTTAAAGCTGTTTTTGCTGCCCTTATACCTTCTGGTGATGCTCTCAGTCCTTGGCTTGTCATAGTCTCAGGCTGAAACTTGTAGTATAGTATATGCTTAAGAGGGTAGCTACATATAAATGCACCCAAAGTAAATTCTCGTAGACCCTCTTTAAGAAGACATACCCATTGGCTAGAGTAGATTTGGGTAAGTAGGAGTTTAGAATTTAGATTTGCTTATAGATTGGTTTGTGATTCTTTGTAGATACCTAATTAATCAGGAAGTGCTTTGCTCTTGCAAATTTGTAGTAATTGCTGTGGCGTTGTGTTTCTCTAGACTATTTGCGGTTAGGGAGATGTTTTTCAATTACACTGAATTTAAGTATAAAAGTCAAAAAATATACAATACAAATTCAAAATTATACAAAAATCATACAATACTTATACATTTTATAAGCATTACGATGGCTGAAGTTTTCATAAACTTCATGGAAAATTAATTGTACACAAGTACTACAGTGGCGATGGTACTCAGCGGAGACGCGCGTGAATATACTCTCAACAGAAACACGTAAAGCAAAACTGGCGCAACAGCCAATCGCCCAATCTACAATAGGCTAGGCAGCATTATGGTTATGGTTACCGCTACTACTCCCAAAATTCTGATCGTAGATGACGACTTCGGCGTGAGAAATCTCGTCTATCGTTTTTTAAGTCGAAAATATCAAATAGAGTCGGCAGCAGATGGCAAGACTGCCTTATCATTGTTTGAGCAATTCAACCCAGCTTTAGTGATTCTGGATTGGAATTTGCCGGATGTTAATGGTTATAGCCTCTGTCAAGAAATGCAGAGTCGTACTAATGTTTTAGTGCTGATACTAACTAGTAGGACTGATGAGGCTGATAAAATTAAAATTTTAAGCGCAGGTGCTGATGATTTCATGACTAAACCGTTTAGTCTTGCAGAAGTTGAAGTTAGAGTAGAAGCTCTTTTAAGACGGATACGCTACATCAACCCTTCTCCAACACAACGTATTGTCTTCAAGCAGCTAGCAATTAACCCAGAGGGTCGGGAGGTAACACTGAACGATAAATCTCTTGCCTTAACAGCACTGGAATTTAATATTTTGCATTTTTTGGCAAGTCATCCTAATCAGGCTTGGAGTCGCCCACAGCTAATCCAAAAAATCTGGGGTTGCGACTACGTAGGAGACGGCCGGGTGGTTGATGTGCATATTGGTCAGCTTCGCAAAAAAATGGAAGTCGATGCCAGCATACCGGAGTTTATTAAAACTGTGCGGGGCTATGGTTACAAGTTTGAAGCACCCGACGAGAATACTAATTCCTGAGCTTTCCAATTTCAGCAGTACTTCATAACCAAGAATGACTCAGATGAGTCAGCATTAGTCTTATTGTTTACCTAAATACTTTTACTGAGGCTTGACCGTATAACTTGCGTTAATTTGGGACGTTGATACAAACTGATTTGGTAATTTCGTGTATGCTCAAGCCTCAGACAATAACTTTATTGCTTTTAATATATCCTCTCAAGATAAGTTCCAACATAGTCAAAATGTACCTAGCTTAAGTGAAGTTTCGCTTTTCGGTAAAATTTGGGATAAGCACCGAGCTAATACTGATAAAGTCTTACATTATTACGCCAAAGCAAACGAACATTATTTTCACGAGTATGCTTGGCGGATGAGAATGTGTTCCGAGTTACTAAAGTTTCAATTAGTGCCAGATGAATCGGAAGGCTTTTTTAAGTTAAAGCTATTAGATGCCCGATTCTGTAGAGTGCGTTATTGTCCAGTTTGTCAGTGGCGGCGATCGCTCATGTGGAAAGCAAGAGCTTACAAAATTCTCCCACAGGTTGTCACTGATTACCCCAACTACCGTTGGCTATTTGTCACCTTGACTGTAAAAAATTGCCAAATTGAGGAACTCAGGGAAAACTTGGATTTGATAAATAAAGCTTTTAAGCGATTCACTGAATTGAAAGCATGGCCTGCAAAAGGTTGGGTGAAGTCTATCGAAGTAACTAAAGGTAGACATGGAGTCTCAGCACACCCGCATTTACATATTTTGGCAATGGTACCGCCTTCGTATTTCAGTCATGGCTATCTTTCTCATGCCAAATGGGTAGCGTTATGGCAGCAGTGCTTACGGATTGATTACCAGCCTGTCGTTCATACTAGCGCGATGTCTGGCGACAAGCCGCTTCGCGTCTACGCAAAGCATCATAACCCTTCACTACTCATCCCAGAAATTCTGAAGTATCAGGTGAAAGAGTCAGATTTGGTGGGTGATAGAGAATGGTTTCTAGAGTTAACCCGTCAACTGCATAAAAGTAGAGCGATCGCTGTTGGAGGTATACTCAGGCAGTATATGCGCGAATTAGAGGAGAAAAACCAAGACCTCATTAATGAAAGTGAAGAGACAGATGAGGTGGATGGAGAAAGTTTGTATTTCCGATGGGAGCGCAAGTTACAAAGATTTAATATAGAGTGACATCAGCGATATAAGAACAGCCCCATAATCCTTACAGGAAAAGGATTACATAAGTTTAGAACCGTAGATGCTGTGGCTTAATCCGGCGAAATGACAAAGACCAGCGTTCAGATACAACCGGAAGTAGTTCATGGGGAATATTAGAATCAAACTTGATAACCTGACCATCTTCAAGCTGATGTTCCTCTTTACCGATGCGGAAAGTAGCATGTCCAATATTGACTAATCCTACCAGCTGACTTTTCCCGTTAAGTCTCTTTTGCAAGCTGCCAACCCTCACAGAGGTCGTGTAATTTTAACCAACCTCGCCAC
>NZ_JBIQNW010000033.1:0-73437 GCF_047228265.1 Nostoc sp. UIC 10607
AAAAGGGCGGCTCATGGTTATTTTAATTTATCGAGTTTGTTTTCTCTATTATATGCAGCTTCATATAAAATTGGTATTAGTTATCTACCGCTTGCTTGGCTCACTAACATTGAGCAGTCTATTGTCAAAAAACAGTTGATTGTGAAGCCAGACACACCTTTGCCGCAAATTCTGGCATTGATAAAAAGAGCGATCGCCCCTGTGCGATTGAGTTGCACAGCCTTTTCTCGGATAGTCCCGCAAGTGGAAGGCAACTCATGTCAGGCATAAGCCCATTTTCTCTTTCTAAGCAACCACCACTGATTCTAGTGGCTGATGATGACAAGACTATCCGAGTGTTGTTGCGTAAAGCTATGGAACAAGAAGGTTATCGAGTGGTCGAGGTCAATGATGGTAAGCAATGTTTAGATGCTTACGAGACTATCAAACCGGATATAGTTTTGCTAGATGCTGTCATGCCTGTGATGGATGGCTTTACTTGCTGTAAGCACTTGCTCCAGATTGCCAGGAATAATCTAATATCGGCCCTTGCAACCTTTGATACTGACTCGACTCTTAACAATACTATTATCTCCAAGATATGGGAGCGCACTCCCATATTGATGATCACATGTTTGGACGATGAGGACTCTGTAAACCGTGCTTTTGATGCAGGGGCGACTGATTATGTCACTAAGCCAATTCACTGGCCTGTATTGCGCCAGCGCCTGCGCCGACTGCTACAGCAAGCGCAAGTATACAAACAATTAGAGGCAGCAAACCAAGCTTTGCAGCACCTGGCCAATGTAGATGGTTTAACTGAGTTGGCTAATCGTCGTCGCTTTGACGATTATCTCAATACTCAGTGGATTAATCTCGCACAAGAGGAATCTCCACTATCAATGATTTTGTGTGATATCGACTTTTTTAAGTTTTATAACGATAGATATGGCCATCCTGCTGGGGATGTCTGTTTACAAAAGGTGGGTGCTGTCTTAAACCTTAAAGCCCAAAAACATCAGGATTTGGTAGCGCGTTATGGTGGCGAAGAATTTGCTGTGATTATGCCATACACCCCTGCATCTGGAGCAGTTCACGTTGCCGCAGCGATACAAGCGGGAATTAAAGATTTGCAAATTGTTCACGACGGGTCTGCGGTGAGTCAGTATGTCACCCTCAGTATGGGCGTGGCGACTGTTGTCCCCACTTGGGAATCTTCACCTTCAGATTTGATTGTCCAGGCAGATAAGGCACTCTACCAAGCAAAGGCTGGGGGGCGCGATCGCTTTGTTTCAAGTTCTTAGTTGTCGTTAGTCATTTGAATGACCAATCTCTAAGAAGGATACACTGGTAGTGTGAAGTGGAACCATGCTCCGTTATTGGGGGCAGAGTCCACCCAAATTTGGCCATAATGTGCCAGGATGATTCGTTGGCATAAACAAAGACCAATTCCGTAACCTTCTGTACCTTCATCCCGTTGTAGGCGGAAGTGGTTTTCAAAGATGCGATCGCGATTCTCTACAGGAATACCAGGCCCAGTATCGCCAATACTAAACTGAACTTTTTGGGTAGTGCGGTGTAATCCGGCAACGCTAATTTTGCCACCTTCTGGCGTATATTTGATGGCATTATCCAACAGATTTACTAGCACTTGGCGGATGCGTTCTGTATCAGCGTATACGTATGGCAAGTCATTAGGAATATCTGTTTCTACCTCTTGCGATTTGGCGGTGTAGCGATCGCACAGTTCTTCCAGAACTTCTAAGCACAGTTTGCCTAACTGTACTTTTTGTGGTATAATCGGGAATTCTGTATCTTTACCACGACCTACCTGTAAAAGGTCGGCAATCATCCGGTCAATGACCTTAGTTTGATTGCGGGCTTGTTTTAATAGATGTGCCGTCATCGATGGCTTGAGGCGCTGGAATTGACCTGTCTCTAGATTGTAATTAGATTGGAGAGTTTCAATTGCGATCGCGGCAGCAGTTAAAGGATTACGAAGATCGTGCGCCAGCATAGCAATTACCCGATCTTTAAACTGTAGCTGCTCTTGGAGATTATCTTTTTCCTGTTTCAAGCGAAAAATTTCGTCTGAGAGTCGGATTAGTTCAGCAGAAACAGCAACTGAACGGATAGTAGATTTGGGTAATGTCACCCTAGAATTGTCGTCTATACATTCTTGCAAGTCTTCCTGTAATTTTAAGTAAGCGTCTACAGCGACTTGCCAACGAGGCCACCAGTTTTTCAATTGCGCTATGATATTACTCCCAGCCAGAACCTGTCGTGGCTCGGGATGGATTTTGATTAAAGCTGGCGTTGCTACCAGCTTAAAGTGTTCTGCTAAGTAAGGTTGTTGTCCAACATCGATAGTTTGAAGTTCAAAACTATACTCAGCCTGCAATTCTTTTAAGTAAGCACGTATTCGCTGTACCTGCTGTCGGGACTTTGGGCGTCCATCAACAAACAGTAACAGCTGGAGTGGAGCCTCAGAATAAATAGGCTGATCCTGGGAAACTTGCATGTAATCGTGTTTCAGCACTGGTAACAACCTGGCGACGCTTTACAGAAAGTAAAATGGACTGACGGTTGTCAATGGTCGTTGTTTTTCTTCAATTTAATATCTATTTTAGATTTTCATACTCTTATCAGACCTGAATTTTTGACATCAGACATATGTTTTTCAACCTTTTGCCCCTTTTTGGCTGACTTCATCTCCAAGAAACACCCTTGCTCTTGAATATAAGTCTTAATTTGCCCTGATTCAAAAATTTTCGCCAGAGCTAGCAGGTAAAAGTTTTAATACTATGTCAAATCGGCTAGTGGAGCAGCATGTCAATTAGAGTACTCGCTTTGAACAAGCCATCACCCAAGCAAACGCAGATGCTAATTGTATCTAATCTATCAGGAAGCTGTTAACTGTTCAGACCAAGTTTGTAGAGGGTTTTCTCAACCGCCAGTGCATCCGATGAAGTGTCTTTTTTGCCTCTACCCAATCATTTGTAGGATTGGGTAAACAGTCATAGCTGACTATGTACTACCTCTATAACTTGCAAAGCATACCCTGTACCCAGCCTTCCTAAAGAATCTTGCCCTATCCCAGAAGAACAGGGGATGGATTGCCCCAGAGAAAGCATTGGATAACATAGAGGCGATGCCTACGGCGGTAAACTACGCATTTCTAGAGGAAGCACTTACTGCTCTCGAAGCTGCCAAGAAACTCTTGACTACAGCACAAGTAGCATTTCCCCAGAAAATCTATTTATAGATATTAGGGAAACTGCCGCGACACTTGGCTACTTTGCCTATGACCCCGGACTCCAAGAACCATAAACTTACGCTAAGTTCCTGAAATTGCTTAACACTGGCATTTTCTGGCTATTGCCTTACTCAGCTTACCATCGTCAGATGAATAATTTCCAGAATCGATTGTAAGTGAGCGTTAGCGAACTTGATCTATTCCCCTCCTTGAGTGAGGCTAAGGGGGGCTTTAATCCTAGTCTATCACTTCCATTGCTTTGCGATCGCCTGACTGCTAGTGCATCTGGAAGAAGATTAAAGCTTTTGGTAGCTACACTGTTTTTTGGTGAGTTATCAATCAGTTATCTGCTCTGGCAACTGAATAATTACAGAACTATCTGAAAAACTGATTCACAATCTGGTAGTCTGCCATATTAATTTTGAGCAGTTCGTAGTGGGTGGCTCTAGCCCTCATCTAATCACTAAAGTGCTTACCATGAACTCTCTTAACCTTTCATAATCCCTGTGGTGGAGTATTACTTCAAGCATCAAAATCATACAACTCTTGTATAGCAAGTATTACAGCTTTATTTTTATTTTTTTTCCGAAAATGTTAGTTTGCCAGAATTTTAGGGAACTATATAAATAAGCGTAAAACAAATAAGCGTAAAACGAAGACAACACGGTAGCAAAAGCTACCGTTTACTAATTTTTTGAGATATCATCTTCACCAAGGCGAAGATAAGCAGGGGAAGAGGGAGAGATCAAGGGAACAACGGGGACAAGGGAGAATTATTAAACAAGTTTCTCCCTTGTTTCTTCCCAATGTCCAATGTCCAAATCACATTTAATGAACAGTCTGCGCTAGGGTAGGAATTGAAACTCAATTTGTGATTTCCTGTGCTTCCCTGTAAACGTCCATCTGTATTTCTAATTTGGGCTGTTCTACTCACTTCGTTAACAGCCTGTGCTAACAGTCCAGTCGCCAAAAACCTTGAGCAATCTTTGGCGGCAGATCCTAAGCTGCAAAGCAATCCAGTTGTCTTTGGAGAATCTCAGGGTAACCAACCGCAAGCACAGCAAAACGAATCAACACTTCAGTTACCATCTGATTTTCCCAAAGATATCCCACTATATTCCAATGCCAAACTACAGGAAGTTACACCTGCTAGTGGCTCAGAAAACAGAGTCTCAACTCGTTGGTTAAGTTCTGACCCCAGCAACTTTATTGCTAGCTTTTATAGTAGCCAGTTTCAAACAAATAACTGGCAGATTTTACAACAGCCAACAGATGATGCGGGAGGTGCTTTTGAGGCACGTCGTAATGATTTGCTGTTGAAGGTTTCCATTCAGCCTAAATCAGTTACTAACGCTACACTTAATCAACCCCAAACAGCCACTGAATTATTAATTGAGTACGTACCGAATAGTACTGCAACGGCACAACCTACCCCAACTACAAGTTCTAACGCAACTACTAACGCCGTTCCTCAACCAGGAGATACACAGTTTATTGGCCCAATACCACCTGCAAACTTGGCAGCGCAGCCACCAAGTACAGCTAATAACCAAACAACTCCTACAGCAACACCTGAATCTCAGGAATTCAACGATCTGAATAAGGTACCGCAAGAATGGCGGCAACACATCCAAGACTTGGCTGCATTAGGTGTTTTATCTCTAGAACCAAAGGCAACTAAGAGCAACTCTACTGCCATAACTAACCAGTTTGAACCCAATAAAATCGTTACACATCGGGAATACGCCCGTTGGCTAATTGCTGCTAACAATGCCATGTATGCCAGCAATCCAGCTAAACAAATTCGTTTGGCTTCAGAAAGTACTCAACCAGCTTTTAGTGATGTGTCCGCAAAAGACCCTGATTTTCCAGCAATTCAGGGATTAGCTGAGGCTGGATTAATTCCTAGTCCTTTGTCTGGAGATTCTACAGTAGTTTTGTTTCGTCCTGATGCACCCCTAACGCGGGAACAGTTGCTGCTGTGGAAATTACCCTTAGATACTCGCCAAGCTTTACCCTCTGCTAACTTAGATGCGGTCAAACAAACCTGGGGTTTCCAAGATGCAGCGCGAATTGACCCTAAGGCTTTAAAAGCAGTGTTGGCTGATTACCAGAATAGCGAACAATCGAATATTCGACGGGTGTTTGGTTATACGACTCTGTTTCAACCCAAAAAACCAGTAACTCGTGCTGAGGCTGCTACGGCTTTGTGGTATTTCGGCACTCAGGGTGAGGGTGTGTCGGCTACTGAGGCTTTGAAATTAAAGCAAAGTTAAAAGGCGGTTGGTCTATCATCAGCATAAAAGTGAGCAATTAAAACCTTTTGGGAGGTAAATTTTGCCATTTCTTTGTACAACAACTATTTTTTATTAAGAAAAGGTAAATCTAAGTATTTTCAGCGTTTTTACCTGTGTTTGATGAATTTTTGAGGCATAGTTAAGTGAAACAACGTAAGTTACTCAATAGACCTACTTAGTTTTGAAGTAACTCTAAAGACAAGTTGTCGAACTATAGCCCTTTCATTGCTTTTAAACAAGCTAGAAAATATCACAGGTAAAACAAATATGAAAAAACAAGCTGTAGCAGCAGGATTTGTTCTCTTATCTTTTATGTTGCCGCTCAAAGCGAATGCTGCGAGTTTTAGCAAATTTTATGTATTTGGCGACAGTCTTTCTGATACTGGCAATGTTTTCGCTGCTACTGGTGGTTTAGTTGCTCCGACAACAGCCATTCCCCAAGATCCACCCTACTTTCAAGGGCGTTTTTCCAATGAGCAAGTGTGGGTAGACTACCTCGGAGAGCAGCTAGGATTAAAACCCTCTCCATACATTACTTTAAATCCTACTATTCCCAATCAAGGTATTAACTTTGCTGTGGGCGGCGCTAATTCTGGTCAGGGTAATGCTGTTGTACCTAATGCACCGTTACCGGGAGTACTAGAGCAAGTCGGCTTGTTGACACAACAGATTTTCCAAGCCAATCAGAAGCTTGATCCAAATGCACTTTATGCTGTATCGGGAGGTGCAAATGATTATCTGTTTGGTCAAGCTATCAATCCGGCTCAAACAGTCCAGAATTTATCAGATGCAGTAGGGTTACTTGCCTCATCTGGCGCAAAAAATATTTTAGTCTTTAATTTACCCGATTTGGGCAAGATTCCATTTGCATTCGCAACAGGTCAATCTGGTAACTTGACTGGTTTGACAAATGACCATAACACAAGATTAGCAGAGGAAATAGGCAAGTTTAGCAATAACTCTGACCTGAATCTGATTTCTGTGGATGTGTTTTCCCTCTTTAATCAAGTACAAGCCAATCCAGGGGAATTTGGGTTTAAAGATGTGGCTACCCCTTGCGTAATAGGGACTTTACAGACAATCACAAGTGTATGTTCTCAACCAAACGATTATTTCTTCTTTGACTCTGTGCATCCAACAACAGGCGTTCATAAGTTGGTAGCAGATACTGCACTAGCGGCGATTGAGGCTAAGTCTGTCCCTGAACCTGCGATAAACTTGGGGATTTTAGCTCTTGGTGCTTTTGGTGTGCTAGGAGTGCTGAAGCGTCAACAAAAAAGATCAGCACTTATAACAGCAGGTCGGGTTGTTGATGCACAATTGTCTCATACAACAGTTGAAAACTAAACTAACTGTATTGATGTGGGATTACGATCGCTTATTTGAAATTATTGAAGAATTAGTTATGCACCATTCTCCTAGTGGTGTAGAAGCTGAGATTAATCAGTTGTTGATGCAAAGATTTGCGGCGCTGGGTGTAGAAGTATGGTGCGATCGCGCCGATAATATTATTGCCAAGATTCCAGGCAAAAGTCCAGACCGAGCGATCGCTATCACGGCACACAAAGACGAAATTGGCGCAATTGTCAAGAATCTCGGTGATGAAGGTCGCGTGGAAGTCCGCAAACTCGGTGGTTCTTTCCCGTGGGTTTACGGCGAAGGCGTTGTCGATTTACTCGGAGATAACGAAACCATTAACGGTATTCTCAGCTTTGGTTCCCGCCACGTTTCCCACGAATCGCCCCAAAAAGTGCAGCAGGAAGATACTACTGTTAAGTGGGAAAATGCCTGGATTGAAACGAAGCTCACATCTGCTGAATTAGAAGCAGCTGGCATTCGACCTGGAACTAGAATGGTAATCGGTAAGCATCGCAAGCGGCCAATTCGGTTAAAGGATCATATTGCCGGTTACACCTTAGATAACAAAGCTTCTGTTGCCATTTTGCTAGCTTTAGCTCAAGACTTGAAACAGCCAGTTTTTGATGTTTATTTAGTGGCATCAGCTAAAGAAGAAGTAGGAGCAATTGGGGCGCTATTTTTCACTCAAAACCAGCCTTTGGATGCCTTGATTGCTTTAGAAATTTGTCCATTATCTGAGGAATATCCTGTGAAAGATGGGGAAAGCCCTGTACTTTTATCTCAAGATGCTTATGGGATATATGATGAGGGGCTAAATGGACAACTGCGCCATAGTGCCAAGCAACTCGATATACCAGTGCAGTTAACAACTTTGAGCGGATTTGGTAGCGATGCCTCAATTGCTATGAAATTTGGTCATGTTGGGCGTGCTGCTTGTTTGGCGTTTCCTACCCAAAATACACATGGCTATGAAATTGCTCATTTAGGAGCGATCGCTAATTGTATCGATTTATTAAAAGCTTTTTGCGAAACTGAGTTTGAGTAAAGTTTCAAAACTCATTTAATCTACAAAATATAATCTAATCAATTGGAGTGCGATAGTTTTTACACCCATTTTGCTAAATGCTTGATTTATGTCAGACTTTAGTATTGGGTAATACTTTCATCAAAGCCGATGATGGGATTTGAACCCACGGCCTGCTGATTACGAATCAGCTGCTCTACCACTGAGCCACATCGGCGTTCACAATCTAAGAGTATAACATGATTTAATCATGGTAGATCAAAATCGCAAAAATCGCCTTAACCCTGAACAATACGCCAGCCTCAAAGCAGAAATAGCCGCTCCTTATCGCGGCTTACGACAATTTTTCTACATCGCTTTCGCTGCTTCTGGCTCACTCGGTGCATTCGTCTTTTTCTTCCAAGTGCTTGCCGGACGAGATGTTGAGAGTGCTTTGCCTAGTTTGGCTCTCCAACTAGGAATAGTTGCCCTAATGGTTTTCCTCTGGCGCTGGGAACAGCGTCGGCAACGAAGCACCCAATCGGGTAAAAATTCTAATTCCTGAAGGGAGAAATTTTAGTGGTTATTTTTTATTACTTTCCTTTTATATATATTTATATTCTTCAAATTTATTAATGCTTTGATAAAGATGAAAATATCAAAAGATAAAAAATAAAAAAATTATTAGGAAATATCAAAAAGCAAAAATTTCTGAGAAACTAGAAATCGTTGAAACGGGGTCAGCCAATATAAAGACCCTGACCATAAAACCAATCACATTCAAATGGGGTCAGCTATATTTAAAGACCCCAAATTTTATGTTTAAAAAACCTTAAAGTTCAGAAAAATCACAATATTGGAAGCGCCAGACTGATAATTTGTTAGTCTGGCGCTTCCAATTTGCGAAGTAGTACAGGCGGCAATAAACCACCCTTTTGAAATGTCTGAAACCTTTGCAAAAACGTAATTACGAATTACGCGCAACGCTACTAGGCATTTACTGAACTGTTACCAAATAGGATGAAGGAATTGGTTGAGCACGTCCAGCATTGACGAGTGCCTGATAAACAAAGGCAGCAACTTCGGCTCTAGTCGCTTCTCGATTAGGATTGAGTTGCTTGGCTGTGGGATAGTTAATTACTAGTTGCCGTGCAGTTGCAGCCGCAACAGGAGCGATCGCATAATTAGGAATCTGGGCAGCATCGGTGTAAAAGGAAAGGACATTCTGATTATTCGCAGTTAAGCCCAAACCATTAGCTAAGGCTACTAACGCCTGCACTCTCGGAATTTGCTGCTGTGGCTTAAAAGTGCCATCGGGATAACCAGAAACAAATTCACTTTGGTAAGCAGATTGAATTGCAGCGTAAGCCCAGAAATTGCTTGCTACATCCTTAAATTTAATTGCTGTGCGTTTGGTTGGTGGTGTTAGGGCTTTAGTAACAATAGTGGCGAATTGAGCGCGGGTTACAGGATCATTGGGTTTAAAGCTGCCATCAGGAAAGCCAGCAATAATATTTTGGGAGGCTAAAGCTTCGATGTAGGTTTTTGCCCAGTAATTTGCTGGCACATCTTTAAAGGCGACAGGTCCTCCAGGTGGTACGTCGACAGCTGCGGCAACAAAATCTACTGAGCCGAAAATCTTTTTCTGATCAATATCGTTGCCAACAGCAATAATTTGACCGGTTTTAGTAGCGTTGTTCACATCATAACGAGTGTTATTGCGAATAAGGTTGCCACCAGGATTTTCGTTGGTGCCAAGGTCGGGTAAAGCGTTGACAGTCGCTACTACTCCATCCCGCTTATTATTCTGAATGACATTCTTACGCAATACTGGCTTTGCAGACTCTGAGATAAAAAGACCGTCTTGGTTTTGGACGATTTGGTTTTCCACAATTAGGGGTGTGGAAGTGCCACCGATCGCCAGACCAAAACCAGTATCCTGAAATAAGTTATTCCTGATTTCTCCTTGGGCAGCTCTAGCAATTGAAATCCCATTGCCTTGGTTTTGCACAAAGAGGTTACCTTCAATTTTGGGATTGCCTGTACCCGTGACAAAAACACCCTCTCTCACACTGTTAGTAAAAGTACTGTTTTTGATAATGGGATTAGTTGACTCCACCCACACAGCCGTACCCCGGCTATTGGGGTTGGTGACAGTTACACCAGCGATCGTGGTATCTTGGTCGGCAAGGATGGTAATGTCCTGTCTTGCAAAGGTACGGCTCGTGTAGAAACCTCCACCTGTAATCAATATCGCCTGACCTTTTGTAGCTTCATCACCCCGCAGTGTCACCCCTGGTTTCAGCAACAGCGGGAAGGTTTCGCCACTTTCCTGGTTATAGTTCCCAGGTGCTAATTGAATAATTGCACCTGGTTGGGCTTGACTGAGAGCGAAACTGATACTTTTGTAGGGTGCAGTTGAGGTTGTACCAGCACCAGCACTATCTGTACCAGTTGCTGGATTAACGTAAATCGCTGCGGCTGTTGCAGGAGCTTGCGCTGTGAGAGTTGGGCTGATACTTTCTGGGTGAGTAGCACCAGCATTAACCTCACCAGATAGTAGTATTGACCCACTAGAAACAACAAGCATTGCCGTTAGTCCGGCTCCCACGCGTAAAGTATATCTGAGATGGCTGCTAGAAAGAAGGTGAAAAATCTCCGATGGAGAAACGTGAAAACCCCGGTATTTCATTTTTTGAGTCTGTGATGTGCTGAATTACGGTTTGTCGGACAAGGTTGAAGGTAGCAAGCAGCCTTGTAGCTGCTGTAAAACCCATGCAAAACTATACTGGATGATTAGGGCTGATTCAGCTAAATTCCTTAGATAGATCACAGAACTTATACATTAGTTATATTATTTTATTCAGAAAATTCTACTAGTAAACTATAGGCGAAATTTACCCACCTTTAACAAACAAGGAACTTAAGCCCCTTGTTACGCCTCAAGTCTTGTTAATTGAGATGGTAGCTGTATTTCAGCCAAGCTGTACTAGGGGCTTTCGGGATGAAGCGGATGTGTCAACAAGTCTCTCGCTGCCTTGTATAAGCGCTCATTCCACCTACTAAATGATTTATTTTTTTGTATTGCCCAAAGCTAGATGCTGTAAATAATGTTGCTGAAATAGCATCACAGTAAAAGCAAACTTGTTGGAAATCGGAAGAAATGCGTTTTAAATTTTTGGGGCTGCGTCGCGCTTTAGTTTTAATAGGTAGTACCTGTCTTCTACTTTTGTCCACTCCTGTCTTTGCTGCGGAACGAGTAGTGCTAAATTATGGTATCTTTCGTGAATCAATTTCAGTGGAGGAGCTATCTACCTTTGCCCAAACAGGTGAACTTTCACGTTCGCTACGAGTTAATTTCGCTTTGGCACGACAAGACCCCAAAGCCATTCGTCAGTATTTAACGGAGCCGGTAAAGGTAAACGTTGTATTTTTAGATAGAGTGCTGAATAGCCGGATTGGTAATATTATTTTGGATCAAATTAGTCAGGTTATTTATACACCCTCTCGGAGAGCAGACCGACAGGCTTTGCGAGCAGCGTTGGTGCTTTCTGCGAGTCAAGATGGGCAGGTGTCGCTAATCGAAATTATTGAAAATTATCCCACCAATGAAGTGGAAGTTGATGGCAAACGCTTGGAAGGTGCATACCGTCAACTCCGTCGCTTGCAAACAAGCTTACAAGATTTACTAAATTTTTAGTAAGCTAAAGTTTCTAAAGTTTCCCTTAAATAACGTTGTACCTGTTGTTCCAAGCGAATTCCCTGTAATTGAGCATCACGTTCTAGTTGCCAGCGTTGAAAACCGGAACTAGTGGAGATCGCACATTTGAGGCTATACCAAATTTCAGTATCAGCAGAAAATTGGCGATCGCTAGAAGCTGGAATTTGAGCCATAGTTCCTCATTCCTTTATTTTAACTTCAACAGTCAATAGTCAGGGGTCAAGAGTTATAAATTATCACCCTGCTCCCCTGTTGCTTATTTCTAGCCTTTTAAAGTAAATAATATTACTTTGAGGGCTGCTACGAATCTGTATTAATCCTAAACAAAGATTGCAACAACCGGGGCACGATTTGATTCACCCGCACCCCTAAAATTGTGAAATCCTGCTTAATCTTTTCTAAAGATAATGGCTCTATGCCAGCGAATTCTGTGTCATTAGTCACCAAAACTCGCATTACACTCACAGGTATTTGTAAAAATAAATTGCTGCCTAAAAAGGCTAATCCCGCCAGCAGTAGTGCGAGGCTGCGCCATTGTGGGAGAAATTTAGCTGAATCTGCTACTAATGGAGCAATTTGGTAAAGATTCCACAGCACCCAAATTGACAATACTGCTGCCACTAATGCCAGGATACGATTTAACTTTGTATTAATTAAACAGAGAATTTTTCGCTGCCGCTCAGTCAGATTTTCTGGCTTTAGGGCTATTCCTAAAAGAGCAAATATATAAAAAGGGCGACGCAACTGCATCCATAGCAGGGGGAGAACACCAATAGCGGCAACTAAGAATAGCTCCATCCAGACTGGCAAAAACGGCTCGCCTACAGACAGGAACAATAAGCAGAGTATTAAAAAAACAGGCAACGTCGCCAATCCAGCGACGTGAATCCACAAAATCGGTTCAGAGCGAAATGAATGCATATTATAAAAAGTTATGAGTTATGAGTTAGGAGTTAGGAATTAGCAGCTTTTAACTCCTAATTCCTAATTTACCACTCCTAACTTCTAACCATTTTACCCTCAGCACTATCTCGTTAAGGTGAGAGTGCGGCGCTTGGTAACCATTTGATAGGATTCGATGATGTCACCTTCGACCCAATCATTGAATTTATCCATGCCGACACCGCATTCATAACCGGCGTTGACCTCACGCGCATCTTCTTTCATCCGTTTTAGGGAGTCAAGGACGCCTTCAAAGATCACCTTACCGCCGCGTCGCACCCTGACTTTGCAGTTGCGAACTAGCTTGCCAGATTGAACGTAGCAACCGGCAACAGCACCGCGACCGACTGGGAAGACGGCACGCACTTCGGTTTGACCCAAGGGTTCTTCGACCAACTCTGGTTCCAAAAGACCTTCCAAGGCATCTTGGATATCTTCTAGTAGTTTGTAGATCACGTTGTATTCCCGGACATCCACACCCGCTTCATCAGCGGCTTGTCTAGCGCCACTGGCAAAGGTGGTGTTGAAGCCAATAATCACAGCGTTACTGGCAGCTGCTAAGTCGATATCTGTTTCGGTGATTTCCCCAGCAGTAGCCAACAGCATCCTGATTTGGACTTCGTTTTGGGGGATTTGCTTGAGCGCTCCCACAATTGCTTCTACGGAACCTTGTACGTCTCCTTTCAAGATCAAGTTGAGTTCTTTCAACTCGCCTTCTTGTGCTTGAGCGGACAGGGTTGTAAGGGTAACACGTCCCTGTAACAAACGGGATAGGCGTTGTCTGTCTGCGCGATCGCTAGCGAGTGCTCTGGCTTCTTTTTCGTTCTGGAAGACCTCGAACTCGTCGCCTGCTGCTGGCACATCACTTAAGCCCAACACCTCGACGGCAAAGGAAGGAGAAGCAATGTCTACTCTCTTACCTCTGTCATCCACCATCGCCCGGACTTTACCGAAAGCCGAGCCAGCTACCAAGATATCTCCCACATGCAGGGTACCATTCTGAATTAGCAGGGTAGCAACTGCTCCCTTGGCTTTATCCAGATGTGCTTCAATTACAGTTCCTTTGGCGGTACGATCTGGGTTGGCAGATAGTTCTCCAACCTCTGCTACTAGCAGAATCATCTCTAAGAGCGTATCCAGGTTTTCACCCCTGATCGCGCTCACGGGAACCATGATCGTCTCACCACCCCAGTCTTCTGAGGTCAGACCATACTGGGTGAGTTCTTGTTTGACGCGTTCTGGCTGTGCCCCTTCTTTGTCGATTTTGTTGATTGCAACAACAATTGGCACTCCCGCTGCTTGGGCGTGGCTAATGGCTTCAATGGTTTGGGGACGCACACCATCATCAGCAGCTACTACCAACACGGCAATATCTGTTACCCGTGCTCCTCGGGCCCGCATTGCTGTAAAGGCTTCGTGACCAGGAGTATCCAGGAAGACTATCTGCTGTGGTTTGCCCTCATGTTCCACATCCACATGGTATGCACCAATATGTTGAGTGATCCCACCAGCTTCGCCAGCAGCCACTTTTGTTTTGCGGATTGAGTCGAGCAGGGTTGTTTTACCGTGATCTACGTGACCCATAATTGTCACGACAGGTGGACGGCGGTGGAGATATTCTAGGTCTTCTGCGCCGACCATTTCTGTAATTTTCCGAGCTTCTGCTTCTCGCTCGGCAGTTTCGACTTCTATTTCTAGTTCTTTTCCTACCAGGGTAATTGTGGGAATATCCAGATTTTGGGTGATACTCACCGCCATGCCTTTAAGGAACAGGATTTTCACAATCTCTGTATCGGGAACGGCTAAAACGTCAGACAACTCTTGCACAGTCAACGGGCCTGTGATCGTGACCTTTTCGGGACGGTCACGTTTTGTATCGGCTTCTTGTTGACGACGGTTATTGTGATGGTCACGGCCAGAACCAGACTTAGAACCAGGTTTTCTACTTCCTCTAGCAGTTGGGGCGCTAGCAAGGGTTGCGCCTGGCATCTGCACAGGTCGAGTAGCTTTAGGTTTAGGAGGACGGGCAATGGAAAGGCTGACTTGGACGGTGGCTGGTGAGTCGAGATCGTCATCATCCAGCAAATCTTCTTCAAACTCATCATCCAGTATCGGCTTGATCCGCTTGCCTTTGACGCCAGCTTTGGCTTTCTCTTTAACTTCGTCAATTATTTCCTCTTCTACCCACTTCTTACCGCCTTTGGTGGGGCGAGGTGGACTTGGGCGTTTCAAATCGAGGAGATCAGGTGCGACTGGCTCATCACCCAATCCTTGAGATTTGCCTGCTATTCCTGACATCTGTCTAGGTGGAGTAGCGATCGGCATTGCGGCTGCTACTGATTCACCAGGGCGGGCTGGTCTGGGTCGTTGCCCCTCTCCTAGTTGCGATGGTGCAGATGGTCTACTGCCCCTCTGCTCTGGTCTGGTGGGTGCAGGGGTGGGTCGAGCTTGTCTTTGTGGTGCAGATGTTGGAGACTGGTCAGTTGGCAGTTTAGCAACTCTGGGCTTAATTTGCTCGCGATCGCCTTCGGCAGGCCGTAGCCGTTGGTCGCGTTTGAGGATCGGTTTATCTGCCTGAGAGACTGGCTCATCTGCCACCTGGGCTTCTTCCGCCGCAGGTCTTGCCGGAGGAGCAACTAGTTGCGGTTTTTGAGGTTTTTCCGGTTTCGCTCTGGCTGGAACTATTTTTTCCGGTTTTTGGGATGCTATTTTTTCCGATGCCTGATTTGGACTTGGCGTTTGTTCCAAGTCTGTGACAGGAGGTTGCTCTTGGGTCTCAGATTGATTCCGGGGTACGGGTCGAGTTGGTGCCGTCGGCTTCATAGGTGAGACTGGTGTAGCGAAGGGCCGTGGAGGTGAGGGAGGATTAGCTTCAGACAAGGCAGCTTGGGTATTGGTAGCAACTGACGCCTCTGGGGCGTTGGAGGTAGTATTTCTCAATATTTTGGGTTTGCGTATTTCCAAAATTTGCTGTTTGTGGGGTGCAGCAGGTCGCGCAGGTCCGCCGTTTGGTGGTGAATTTGGTTTATGGCTGGTTGTACCTAGTTCCTTTTTGGCGGAGACATTCATAGCTGCGAGTTTTTCCGCAGCCGTGCGGATGTTTTCTGCCTCGGATTCTGAAATCGTGCTGCTATGGCTTTTGACCGCGATGTTGAGCTGGTCGCAAATTGCTAGTAGCTCTTTGTTATCCAAATTCAATTCCTTTGATAATTCATAAATTCTAACTTTGCCGTTGTTCATCCACTCTTCCCCTTTAATTTACAGTTTTAGCGGATGGTTGCCTGGTTTGCGACATCTCCATCCTTGGATTACTGTTTTTAGACTGCCGTTCAGATTTTGCCGGTGCCTCCAATCAGGAAAGAGAGATGTTTCGGTTTAATAATGGCATCCCCACCAGGAATGATGGTTGAGGGACACCCATAAAAATTTTTTAAATAAAAGATTTTTATAGGAACCCCTGACGCCGAACTGCGCCTGAGCGCTACCAGGTTGCCATTTTGTAGTTTCTTGTTTTGTTGATTCTGAGTCTTCCACAACACAATCGATTACATCTTGTTCTGGGAATGTTGCCTCGTCCCTCTTAATTATTGGAGAGCCGAATGCCTTTTACACCCATTTACTATTTTGGCACTAACCTTAACGATCAACAGAGGGTGTGATGAAAGCACGACTTCGGCTCTCGCACAATTCCTATGATGATGACGTCACAAAGTTGTTCCAACTAAATTTGGTTTTGGGTATTGCTGCGGGCTAGACGTTGCGACAAGCTTTGGTACAGTGTTTCTGGCACTGATGCATGTAGCGATCGCCCTAGTCGATTTTTTTTTTGAGCCGCTTGTAAGCAACTCGTTTCTGGACAAATGTAGGCAGAACGCCCCATGCCCTGATCTAATTGTACCTTTCCCGATGGAAAGACGCGGACAATCCGCCAAAACTCATCTTTGGAGCCTACTTTGCGGCAACTAATACAGCGCCGATAATTTGGTTTCATCGGTTTTCTGTGATCTCAGTCCAGGATTTTGGATGTAAAAAGAAGTTTATTATTACTATTTTTTACTTATACCAAGTAGCTTTTGAGAAAATAATCCTTGAGACTGAGACTACAATCTACAGTATCAAAACTTTACAAAATTAATCAATTACTCGTCATCGTTATTGTCAAAAGTATCCTCCTCTTCTAATTCGTCCTGATTTTCATCTTCTAATTCTTCCTCAAAGTCAAGATCGTCTTCCTCTAATTCCTCTGATTGATATTTGGTTCTGACGGCTGCGAATTTGGTATCCTCTCCTGCATAGTCATATTTAGCTTTGTCTTTGATGTCAATTTTCCAACCAGTCAAGCGGGCTGCTAAACGGACGTTTTGCCCTTCTTTCCCAATGGCCAAACTCAGTTGATCTTCAGCCACGAGTACGTGAGTTTGCCGGGATTCGGGGTCCATTAAGCGTACTTCATCCACCCGTGCTGGACTTAAGGCATTGGCAATATATGTTGCTGGGTCTGGTGACCAACGAATTACATCTATTTTTTCACCGCGTAATTCGTTGACTACCACTTGAATTCGCGATCCCCTGGCTCCAATACAAGCACCAACTGGGTCTACATCGCGATCAAGGGTATCTACTGCTATTTTAGTCCGGGGGCCGACATAACGGGAGGGGGGGTTTGCCTCCCTAGCTACGGCAACAATCCGTACCACTTCATCTTCGATTTCTGGGACTTCGTTGGCGAAAAGATAAACCACTAAACCAGCATCAGCGCGAGACACAAGCAACTGTGGCCCTCGTTGCTGGCCTTGGGAAACTTTTTTGAGATATACCTTAAAGGTTGCATTTGCCCGATAATTATCGTTGGGCAGCTGTTCCCGCTTCGGTAATTCGGCTTCTACTTCTGGCTGACCAAAGCCACTACTCACTGCCAGAACCACAGATTGCCGCTCAAACCGCAGGACTCTTGCTTGCAGGACTGTTCCTTCTAAATCTTGGAACTCTTCTTGCACCATCTGGCGCTGTTGATCCCGTAATTTTTGAGCCAATACCTGCTTGGTTTGCATCGCCGCCATCCGACCAAATTCTCCTTGGTCTGGGGTCACATCCAGCACTACAGAGTCCCCTAACTGCGCTTCCGGAGCTACTTGTTGAACTTCATCTAAGGAAATTTGGTGGTCTGTGTTATTGACTTCTTCGACAATGGTTTTGGTGGAAAGAACGCGAAATCCTTCTCCTTCAATATCGAGTTCTACTTCAAAATTTTCAAAATAGTCTTCATCAAACTGTTTGCGCTCTAAATTCTGGGCGCGGCGATAACGTTCGTAGCCTTTGAGTAGTGCTTCTCTAATAGCTGATTGAACTGCAAGACGGGGTAAATTCCGCTCTCGACTTATACTTTCAATTAATTCTTTTAATCCAGGTAAAGTAACCATTGACATAAGCAATCTCCTTTAAAAATTAGGGAATGGGGAGTGGCGAATGGGAACTGAAAACTACGCATTAGAGCCAGAGATTAGAGGATAGCTTTACACTAGCCCCTAATCTCTAGCCCTTAGTCCCTAACGTCTAACCCCTAACCTCTTGCCTTGAGCCAAAGTACTCTAGTCTTTAACTCCTGAGCCATAGCTCTTTGTTTATCGGTGCTCGTCTAGTTGCACCTTAGTAATTAGGGAGCGGGGAATTTCGACTACACGACCTTTTTGATTTAAGTAAAGTGCTGTCTCATCCCGGCGAATTAACTGACCAGTCCACTCTTGTTGTCCGTCATAGGGTGGCGAAGTGGAGATAATGACAGGAAATCCTTTAAAGGAAATAAACTCCCTGTCTGTTACCAGTTGCCGCGAAATCCCAGGACTAGACACTTCCAAGACATAGGCATCTGGAACAATTTGGGCAGCATCTAAGGAAGCTTCTAAAGCACGGCTCATCCTCTCACAATCGTTCAACCCAGTGTCTTGCTCAGGATTGCGAATGTCTACCCGCAATACTGGTGGACTTTGGTTGGTGTGAAAAACCACGCCAACCACTTCCAATCCCAGTTCTTCTGCCACTGGTGTCGCTAAATCAATAATTTGTGGAACTAAAGGATGAGCCATGAGAGAATTCAATAAAAAAAGTGGGCATCGACCCACTTCCTGCGATAGGTATATCTTCCAAGAAGTCTTGTGACGAACCAATAATGATTCGCCTAATTCGAGTTTAGCGCATTTCTTGGATAGTCAATAGTCATTGGGCATTGCGTATTCTCCCTACTGCTTCACTGTTTCCTTGCTCCCCTGCTCCTCTGCTCTCTCTACCCTTCCCGTCTTTCTGGCAAAGTAGTACCTTTATTCACTACTGCTGGAACTGATACTTGTGTTCGTAGCTGCCTGGTTTGCTCAATAATTTGGTCTATGTCTTCTTGGGATAAACGCTGGACATAGTTGAGTTTGATTTCCTCTAAGAAGTCAAAAAGTAAGCTCTGAATTTCTGAAAGTACGTGTTTTTCTTTGATTTCAGATCCCAAGGCATCGCTAAAGCTTTGTACGAGTTGACTGGTGAGTTTTGCGCCAACAGGATCTTCAACAGCGCTAACTAAAGTTTTGTAAAGATTAGTTGTGATTTGAGTCGCCATTTGTTCACTTAATTGGGTTTGGGCTTGTCCCACACCAGGGAGGTTCTGGAGGTTGCGGTAGACGGGGACTTGATGGAAGACGGTTTCAATGTTGTGGCGTAAAATAGCAACGATCGCAGGTTGAATTTCCGGTAATACTTGGTAAACAATTGTTTTTACCAAAAGGCTTGCGATCGCTTCCACTTCATTGACATTATTAATATCTATGTAGGGACGTAAATTTTCTTTTTGTAAGAGCCAGCGCGTAAAGTCACCTCGCTGAATTGAACCCTGAACCTGGTTAATTACCCTCACCACTACTACTTCTGTGAGTTCTTCGGCAAAATTGGCGACAATCCCCTGATGAATTTGCTTTCTCACTGGATGGAGATCCAATAACCGCGCTTGATCGAGGCGGACTAATACAGGTAAGATTCGCAACCAGCGCCAAAATGGCAGTAGTAAAAATAGGTCGTACCAACGCCACAATAGCGCTTCAAACCAGCTTAAACCAGGATGTTGGCGTCTGATCAAGAAAGTGCGTCCCAGCAGCTCTACGCCAAATAAAATCACAAAGGGTAAGTCAATAATCCAGAAGTTATCAACAAGTTCGCCATTCTCACCGATTTGGCGGTAGTAGTTAGATGCAATCAAAGGGCGGATGCTCTCGTTAAAAAAATTAATTTCTTTAACCCAGCCATTTTGTGATAAGTAAGGCTGACTCCAAAAAGTACCAAAGGACTGTTTTGCAGATTCGTTACCGATGTGCGATCGCATCCGCTTTTTGATTTTTTCCAGAGTCCCACTCTTATTCACTCCCGCAAACGGGTTAGTGTCAATAATCTCGTTGCTTAGACGCCTTATTTCCTCTAGTCTGCTATTTACTTGAGGCGACTGTAACCCTGTTTTGCTGACTTGTTCTTCTAATGCGTCTATTGTTTCTAGATAACTTTTTGTGTCTCGATGGGGTTCGATACCTTTTATTGGGTCATAAATCTGAATAATTTGAGGAAGTTTTCGCAAGTAGAAATCTCGCCAAGGTACGTAACTTAAATTAAACAAAACTAAACCTAAATTTACTGTGGCAGCAATTGCCATAAATCTTTCAAACCAAAGATTCCGCTGTTTAGAAGATTTTATGTTTTTCATTTTTTGTCATATATTATACATATTTTTGATATTTGGAATATAAGCTTTTTCATTTACTAATTTTCGGCTCTTTCTAACCAATTACAGCGATTTACAGTTGAGTCGACCCCCTAGGGACGCACATCTGTGGCTCTTAATGTAATTTAGCGCTCAAGAGGGTGCATTCGATTCAAATGATAACTGCTGTATCTCTGCTCATACAAGATACGTCTTTTGATGGATGACACAAACTATTTTTTGTAAATTGACTTAAATATGACAAAAATAAATCACAAATTATTCAAAAATCATTAAATAACGGCGAAAAAAGTTATTAAACAAACTTAAAATGCAGCTGTTAACATTTATAATCCTGCTGATTTAACCCAAAGGAGTTTTAAATTATGTGGTGTGGGTTTGGAAAATCAAGCGCGACCTTTGCTGTTACTTGCCTGATAACTGCTAGTATGGTAATTGCAGACACAGGTTTCGCAGCCCTTCAACGTAGCTATACGCCCCAGCAATTCCGTGCTGTGTTGCGAGGGTTAGGCTATAACGTCAAGGTAACAAATGGTGCTTTGACGGATGAGGAAACTAAAAAGGCAATTCGTGAATTTCAGACGGGTTATAAGCTAAAACCAGTTGATGGGATAGCAGGGCCAAAAACCCAAGATTTTGCAGCTAACATTGTTCAAATTCTGCAAGCAAATTTGAATGCAGTGGTAAAGCCAAATCCTCCCCTCCCGCGCGATCATTTTTATGGTTCCCGCACGGAAGCAGTGGTGAAGGAGTATCAGAAGAAATATCAGTTGTCAGAAACTGGAATTGCTGATTTAGCACTCCGCCAAAAGCTGAATGAAGAAGCAAAGACAGTCTTTAGTCAGCCGACAGCTAAACCAACAGCTACACCAACAGCTAAACCGACAGCTACACCAACAGCTAAACCGACAGCTACACCAACAGCTAAACCGACAGCTACACCAACAGCTACACCAACAGCTACACCAACAGCTACACCAACAGCTACGCCAACAGCTACGCCAACAGCTACGCCAACAGCTACGCCAACAGCTACGCCAACAGCTACGCCAACAGCTACACCCTAGTCGCTACCAAAAACTCCTACCTCAAACTCCCTCAAGTCATCTGATTTGGTTCTTCTAAGGGTCTGCCCTTGGGTGTAGGTAGAATTGGACGGCGGTCGTTATAAGGCATAGGAATGTACTGAACGGTGGGTCGCCCTCCTTGTGGCTGTGGGTACAAATCCATGAGATCATAAATAGAATGGGGCAGTCCGACGGTTACGGGCAGCCCCATTTCTGTTGCTTCTTCAATAGTGATGGGATAGTCGTGGGTTACGCGCCCGGTTGTCAAGGCTTCGATAATCGATTCGATATTTTCTGGCAAAATTTTTTGTTTGGGTATACTGTCTTTAAGCAGAGTCCGTACAAATCTCTGTACCTGCTGTATTGCTTTGCGTGAGAGATCGGCCATAATGAGAGTTTGGTCATCAATCTCACTGATGGGTTTATCTTCGACTACTTTTAGGATACTTGCTGCTGGGTAATTACCTAATTGGGGATCAACTGGACCTAAGACAGCATTAGCATCCATAATAATTTCATCAGAGGCGAGGGCAAGCATGGTACCGCCACTCATAGCATAGTGAGGTACAAAGACTGTGACTTTTGCCTGGTGGCGAATTAATGCTCTGGCGATTTGTTCTGTAGCTAAAACCAAACCACCAGGAGTGTGCAAAATTAAGTCAATCGGCACATCTGGGGGTGTGAGGCGAATTGCTCGCAGTATCTGTTCTGAGTCTTCGATAGTAATGTAGCGAGATAAGGGAATTCCCAATAAGCTAATAGACTCTTGGCGGTGAATCAGTAAAATCACCCGACTTTTGCGTTCCTGCTGGAATTGTTGTAAAGCACGCAAGCGCCGATATTCTATTTGACGTTTTTGCCAAAGGGGTTGCAAAGAAGTCAGAAGGAGAAAAATCCAGAATAAATCACCAATACCAAAGCCCATATAATCTATTGCTCAAAAATAACGGTTGTCGTCATTATTGTTACAATTTTTGGGCGATCACAGTTCTATCTGTAGGTTTAAAACTACAGAACCATACTAAGTAAAAATATTATGAATTACGAATTACGAATTATTTATGATCCCCGTCGCCAAATCTTTATAGTATCGTCATCACCACCGCTAACTAGGGTTTGTCCATCGGGACTGAAGGCGACGCATCTAACATAGTTGGAATGCCCTGTAAGTGTGCTGATTTCTCTCCCACTGTGTAAATGCCACAGTTTGATAGTGTTGTCCCAACTACCACTAGCGAGAAATTGCCCATCTTTGCTAAAGGCAACTGACCAAACTGAATCAGAATGACCTATGAGAGTACGAATTTCTCTGCCTGTGTTTACATGCCACAGTTTAATGGTGTTGTCACCACTGCCACTGGCGATAATTTCCCCATCCTGGCTGAATGCAATACAGTTAACGAAGAAGGAATGACCCAATAATGTGGAGATGTTTCTACCTGTGTAGACTTGCCATAGTTTAATGGTGTAATCATTACTGCCACTAGCTACAAGCTGTCTATCTTTGCTATTCGTTGCAGGTGTTCTCGGAGAGTAGGCGACTGACGAAACTGAGTCAGAATGACCTATGAAACTTTGGATTTCTATACCTGTGTGTACTTGCCACAGTTTAATTGTGCAGTCAGCACTACCACTAGCCAGAAACTTGCCATCTGGACTAAAAGCAACGGAATTCACCCAGTTAGCATGAGCAATGAGAGTACGAATTTCTTTGCCTGTGTTTACATCCCACAATTTGATGGTGTTATCCCAACTACCGCTAGCCAAAATTCCCCAGTTCAGGTCTGCGGTTCTCGCAGATTTGCCTGACTCACCTTGATAAGAAAGCTTTGAGGAGATTGGGCTAAAAGCTACAGAATGAACCATACTGGAATGACCAGAAGACCAACGACCCAGTTGACGCACTAGCTTGCCAGTACCCAATTGCCAAAGTTTAATAGTATGGTCATTACTGCCACTAGCAATCAATTGTCCGTCTGAGCTAATGGCGATCGCATGAACCATACTAGAATGACCTCTGAGGGTCTGTACGCATTGCCAGTTCTGCTGATCTAATACAACTACAACAGGTGGAGGTGGTTTAAGTCTAGGCGTTATTACCAAAGTGGATGATATTGGTGCTATGTTCTCGCCAGTATCAGGGCCCAATAAATCCAACCACTCCTGCACAGATTGGGGACGATAGGTTGACTCCAGATCCATGCCGCACATAATAGCCTGATTTACCCTATCGCTGATCTTAGGATTAAAATATTGTGGTGGTTCTAAATTAACATTGTGACGTCTATCATCAGCACTTGTCGGTATAACTGCGGTTAGCAAATTATACAATGTAGCAGCTAAGGCGTAGATATCAATGTACTCTCCTCGTGGCGCTTCTGATTCATACTGTTCAGGTGGGGCAAAACCAGGAGTACGATACACTGTATGCCTTTGGATCATATTGGGAATAAATTCTCTAGCGATACCAAAGTCTATCAGCACTGCTTCTGATTTATCAATGCGGATCATGATGTTGCGTGGTTTGAGATCCCGATGCAGCAAGCCTTTAGAGTGAATTAGCGTCAAAGCATCGCCAATTTGCCTAATGTAGAGCAAAGCTTCTGCTTCTGATAGCACCCCCATGCGTCTCAGGTGCTGTCCTAAGTCTTCGCCTTCGATGTACTCCATTACCATGCAAGGCAAATTTCCCTCATCGAAGATAGTTTCTATCTGTACTATATGAGGATGGTGACACACAGCAAGCCGAACTGCTTCATCACGGAAGTCTTGCCGTAACTTGTTTCGGTGGAGTATCCAGGCGGGGTGATTCAGGATTTCTTCTTTGAGGGTTTTTATCACTCGCAGTTGATTCCGTTGATTTCTAGCAAGATAAGTAATGCCAATTCCGCCTTCGCCTAGTTGGCTTTCAATAATGTAGCGTCCACCGAATAAAGACTTTCCTGCATTCCACACCATTAGTAGTATTTGACAATTGCTGGTATTTATTTTGGCACGGGATCAGAACAGCCAATACGAATTTTTGGAAATTCAATTTTGTTTTGCTGTTGTAGCTTTTTGGAACTTAGTTACTTAGAGAACATGTTTATTAACCTCAATAATTACTAATATAAGGTTAGGTATACCCTAATAGTTTTAGCTAAACTATGCCTTTATACCAAATGAGAGTTGATTGCTCATGGTAGAGTAAACGGTGACTTTTGCCATATTTATTCATAATAATTTGACTTGTAGGTAATCTAAAATTATGCTAAAAAATCTGAATTTGAAACAAAAGTTTACAATTTTGCTATTGGTAATTCTGACATTCGGTCTGAGCTTGAGTGGGTTTGCTCTTTCTTCTCTGCTCAGAGAGAATGCTAAACAAGATATTAGCTCAACAGGTCTTATGCTCATGGAAACCATGAGTTCTGTTCGTAAATACACCAGTACTCAAGTGAATCCAGAGCTAGCTGATAAATTGGAAACTGAATTTTTACCGCAAAGTGTGCCTGCATACTCAGCAAGGGAGGTCTTTGAGATTTTACGGAAAACAACAGATTACCGTGATTTCTTTTATAAAGAAGCAACTCTCAATCCCACAAATCTTCGGGATAAGGCTGACGGTTTTGAGACTGAAATTGTAGAAAGATTCAGAAATAAACCAGACCTTAAAGAAGTGAGTGGATTTCGCTCAATTCCTGGTGGGGACATCTTTTATATTGCTCGTCCACTCCCAATTTCTGAAGCAAGCTGTCTGAAGTGTCATAGTGTACCTGAAGCTGCACCTCCAAGTATGATTAGTCTTTATGGTACAGCTAATGGATTTGGGTGGAAGTTGAATGAAATTGTCGGCGCTCAAATTATATCAGTACCTGCGAATAATGTTATCAACAAAGCTAATCAGTCTTCCTTACTAATTATCTTAATTGTATCAACTATTTTTATAGCGACTATCTTGCTAGTCAACTTTTTCTTGAATAGACAAGTTGTTATGCCTCTCAAACGCATGACTCGCATAGCCGAAGAAGTTAGTACCGGACATATGGAAGTTGAATTTGAGCAGATGTCTAATGATGAAATCGGTAATTTAGCTAAAGCCTTTAAACGGATGCAATTAAGTTTAGAAATGGCAATGAAAAGAATCAAACGCACTCAGGGAGGTACAGGGGAGTAAAATGATTCGTAATTCGTAATTCGTAATTCGTAATTCAGTTCTGTAACAGAGATTTAGACCCCACCATAAAACTGGCTGCGCTTAGTTGCTCTTAACTTAAAATTTTAGATTTAGTTCAACAATTCAAAATTATCTCTAAATTAATGGTGGTCAAAATCTCTATGAGAATAAGGTTTTTTTGAATTCAAAAGCTGCTTGAAAATCAGGAATTTCTATGGCTATGAGTTCAACAAATTGTTCAGGTGAAATATAAGGATTTTGAGCTAATATTTCTTCTATAATCAGATTTGCCATTGGGCCAATGTAGTAGGCTAACTCTTGCTGACAATGTTTGATAAATGCTGGTTGGAGTGAAGGTTCTTGTTGTTCAATTCGCCCAGTTTGTGGACTAAAAGGTGAACTAGGTGAACTAAAAATTGTTTCTCCAGGTTGGTTGTATGACTGCGATATTGCCGACATAGCCTGAAATTCAGGATTAAATACCGTGGGAGGCAAATCATCAACCATGATTGCAGGAGACATTACCACTTGTGGTTCTCCAATCCGCTCTAAATCTATGAGAACTTCCCTAGCTGTTTGGTATCGTTTGTTAGGCCTGTCTGCCAACATACAATCAAGTACTTGAGCAAAATTATCAGTGACGTAAGTATAATAACGCCAGTTCCATTCTAAGGAGTACTGATCCATTAGTAAGGATGGATCTCTACCTGTGAGTAGTACAATAGCTGTTACTCCCAAAGCATAAAGGTCACTAGAGGGGGAACATAAACCCAAGCTAATCTGTTCGCGGGGAGCATATCCCACTTTGCCGACAAGAGACATTTTGCCAACAAAGGTCACCTGGTGGTTGGAACTTCTCCCTTCATTCATGTCAGCAATTTGCTTGCCTACACCGAAATCAATCAGCACTGGCAGATACTTACCATCAGGTAACATGATGTTGTCAGGAGAAATATCTCGATGGATGATGTTGTGCTGATGGACATATTCCAAAACAGGAAGCAGATTCTTTAGCCACTGTATAACTTCCTCTTCAGAAAAATTCCTTCCTTGACGTTGAAGTTCTCCCAGCAGCCTCGAATATGTTTTACCATCAACATACTCTTGTACTAGAAATAGCCGACCATCTCCTTCAAAGCAAGCCAAAAACTTAGGAATTTGAGGATGTTGCAATTGATGAAGAATTTTTGCCTCTCTTTTAAATAAGTTGCGATATTGTTCTAGTCCACTCTCCCCTGTGCTAATGGGTGCAAACTCCTTGAGAACACAAGCTTCATTAAAGCGGCGAGTATCAAACGCCAAGTAAGTTCGCCCCAATCCTCCTTGTCCCAGAAGTTTTTGGATAATATAGCGGTTATCGATTAGAGTTCCAGCAGCTATTTCTGGTCTTGTCATAGGGGACTGTGACATCTCATCGCACTCCTAGCGATTTTATTGTTGATAGATTATTTAGTTTGCTGAAAGTCAGAAACTCTAGCAGATAAAGGCTTATAACATCCCTAAAATTGAGATTAACACCACTATCAACACAAGGAAATACACTTTTCTACAATCTTTTGACGGTCTTGTGTGACCAAATAGACAATTTTCAACTGGGTAGTTCTCTAAGACTACTTATATTTAGGTATTTTAGCAGCCGGAACATGACCAGTGTCTGCGGTAATATCTGCGACTGCTTTGGGCATCGCTTTTTGGATTCGCAGATGAACCACATCTTACCCCTAGTAACTCAATTGGCACTGAGCTTTGGAACAGCAAGGATATAGCGTGATTTCATAGTTTTTCACAAAAACTGAGGTTGCTATAGACTTGCCAAAGAAATTATTATATGTATTTCCAGTGCCGAATATGCGATCGCTCTCAAAAATTAACCTTTCTAGAGCCAATATCATTATGATATAGCTGCTTCGGCATCGGTTATCAAAGTTTTCAGGACAGGTGATTCCTCAACAGCAGAAAATGATGCTGCATATCAGAAAACACCCTGAAGCTACAATAATTCATCTAGTTCATCAGCACCTAATTGGTGGTTAGCATTGAGCAATTCAATTCCATAAATTGTGCCATCAGGAGCAATATCTACATTCATTTCGTCACTGACTTGAATTGTTTCTACTTGTTTTGAACAGGTGAAATTTATCCAGCTTTTCTATTCTGATACTGCCGATTAAGGATGAAGGTCTAGCGAGGTAGGTAATGCCAATTCCGTCCCTACCCAATTCTCTTTCGAGAATGTAGCGATCGCCAAACAATTGCTGCCCTGGATTCCACGCCATTGGTCAAAACCGTAGTTTTACTGATATTTTATTTTTACAACCCATAAATCTCAGTTTTTGGCAAGGTAGATTTTTAGCAATTCTGATAGAGTCTACAATCGGCAGTATATTCAATCCTAATAAAATTATGGCGATCGCAGTTGTTAAACCCTCGTCTTACCTAACAACTGGTATTCAGCCCTACTTAATCATTTGTGAGAAATAAGATCCCCGACTTGTCAAACAAGCCGGGGATCAGTGGCTTTCAATTTTTCCTAAAACATTTCATCACACTTCTGGCTCAATCCCCGCCGCCCGCAATTGTGCTGCTATTTAGATCCTCCCAACACCCTTAAAAAAGGAGGCTATTGTTTACTCATCTTCATCAGGTTCTAAATCGTCTGCTGTTAGTTCCTGATGGGGGATGGCGGCAATAATCGCATCTATTACTTTAGAGACTGGTAATATCTCAATATTCAAGTCGGGAAATTTTGTCCCTTTTGGCACGATCGCTCGTTTAAATCCCAATTTAGCAGCTTCTTTCAATCGCAGTTCCATTTGGGAAACCGATCGCACTTGTCCGCCTAACCCAACTTCACCGATTAATACTGTACCGGGATCAACTATGCGATCGCGGAAACTAGCTACGATCGCGATCGCAATTCCTAAATCTACCGCTGGTTCTTCCACATTTAACCCACCCGCTGAAGCAACGTAAGAATCTAACTTGGACATGGGAATTCCCACCCGTTTTTCTAAGACGGCGAGAATTTGCACCAAACGGTTATAATCTATACCAGTAGCAGCCCGACGAGGCGAGGGATAACTGGTGGGACTAACCAAAGCTTGCAATTCCACAACTATCGGGCGAGTTCCTTCGCAAGCAACGACAATAGCAGTACCAGGAGCGGGATCGTCACGGTTGCCTAAAAATAGCTCTGAGGGGTTGGAGACTTCTCGCAATCCATCTGCCACCATTTCAAAGATGCCGATTTCGTGAGTTGCGCCGAAGCGATTTTTTACTGTGCGTAATAACCTATGGGAGGCAAAGCGATCGCCTTCAAAATACAACACCGTATCCACTAAATGTTCTAAGACTTTTGGCCCGGCGATCGCTCCTTCTTTGGTGACGTGTCCCACAATCAGCATAGTGACATCTTCGTGCTTCGCCACTTTCATCAATGCTGCCGTACATTCCCGTACCTGAGCCACCGAACCTGGCGCAGAAGTCAGCGCCGGAAAAAACACCGTTTGGATACTATCAATAACCGCCACGTTTGGCTTGAGAGAGTCTATTTCCCGTAAAATTTCTTCTAAATCTGTTTCTGGCAGTACATATAAATCTGCACCTATACTGTCAGGGTCTATAGGAAGTGTAGTATCTACTACTACTGCTACCTTCTCCTCATTCACCACACTTAGGGTTTTTGATACTCCCAAACGGGAAGCTCTTAATTTTACTTGTTGTCCTGATTCTTCACCAGTTACGTAAAGGATGCGATATTTCTGTGCCAATTGATTTGATACTTGCAATAATAAAGTCGATTTACCGATACCCGGATCACCACCAATCAGCACCATAGAGCCAGGGACAACTCCGCCCCCAAGCACTCGATCCAATTCTTCATAACCAGACTCCCAGCGGGCAATTTGACGATCAGTAATTTGGTCAAATGTTAAAGAGGCTCGTGCTTTAGCTGGTTTAGCATGAGATTTGCCATTGGTTTGAGTTGATTGCCAACTACTCACTCCTCCCCGGCTGGGTACATCTACTGAGGACTGAATAGAAATTTGTTCTTCTAGAGAATTGTAAGTGCCGCAAGCTGGACATTTACCAAACCACTGGGGCGATTCTGCTCCACATTCGTTACAAACGTAAAAGGTTTTTGGCTTTGCCATTCTTAAATCTTATTAAATAATCTTAATATTTACTTAATTCTTGAAAAAAACTAAAAACCAATAATAGTAGTATTTGGAGCTTTTTCCAAATCAATTGATGGAATGATATCTTAATATTATGGTATTAAAAATTAATCATGTAAATTTTTAGTGAAGGAGCATAGAGAAACTTGGAAAGCCATAAAGAAAAAATCTTGGTGGTAGACGACGAGGCCAGCATTCGCCGGATTTTGGAAACGCGCCTTTCCATGATTGGCTACGATGTTGTGACGGCTGGCGATGGGGAAGAAGCTTTAGAAACTTTTCGCAAAACTGATCCTGATCTGGTGGTTTTGGATGTAATGATGCCAAAGCTAGACGGCTATGGTGTATGTCAAGAACTACGAAAAGAATCAGATGTCCCCATTATTATGCTAACAGCCTTGGGGGATGTAGCCGATCGCATCACCGGGCTAGAATTGGGTGCTGATGACTACGTAGTTAAACCATTTTCCCCCAAAGAGCTAGAAGCTAGAATTCGCTCGGTGTTGCGGCGGGTAGACAAAACCGGTGGAACTGGCATTCCCAGTTCTGGAGTAATCCATGTCGCTAATATTAAAATCGATACGAATAAGCGACAAGTCTACAAAGGCGATGAGCGGATTCGATTGACGGGTATGGAGTTCAGCTTGTTAGAGTTGTTAGTCAGTCGCTCTGGAGAAGCTTTTTCTCGTTCAGAAATTTTGCAGGAAGTTTGGGGTTACACACCAGAGCGCCATGTTGATACCCGCGTTGTGGATGTGCATATATCTCGTTTGCGGGCAAAGTTAGAAGATGATCCTAGCAACCCAGAATTGATTCTTACAGCACGAGGTACTGGTTATCTTTTCCAGCGAATTATTGAACCAGGGGAGGAATGAAAATAGTTAGGAGTGAGGAGTTAGAAGCGAGGAGTTAAAAACTTTCTTCAACTCATAACTAATAACTTACTTATAACTCATAACTTTTTCCAAGGATGACTAAACCTGATCCTAATCGAGTTTTGCGGCGCCTACCCATTGTCGTGGGTGGGCTAGGCGCTGTGCTTTTGCTGATTAACCGTTTATTAACACCGGAATTAACCCAGTCTCAATCGCGTGGTGATGTGCTGGGTGTAATTTTGAGTGCAGTGTTAATTTTGACGGGTTTAATTTGGCAGCAAGTTCAGCCGCGATCGCCTGATACTGTAGAACTAATTGGAGAAGAAGGTTTTGTACTAGCAGCAGATTTACCAGATACCGTTAAAACAGAACTAGCCTGGGCATCTCATTTATTGTTGACTAATACGGTAACGCGATCGCTGGTGGTTTTTTATCAAGGTAAAGTTTTGTTGCGTCGCGGGATTCTGGGTACTAAATCTGAGGTTGTACCAGGAGTAATCTTAAAACAGGTACTCGAAAAACAAAAGCCGATTTATCTAGTTGCTCTAAAAATATATCCAGGTAGGCTTGAATTTGATTATTTACCAGAGAATACTCAAGGTGTCATTTGTCAACCTATTGGTAACCAAGGTGCCCTAATTTTGGGCGCGAATGCTCCTCGCAGTTACACCAAACAAGATGAAAACTGGATTGCAGGAATTGCTGATAAATTAGCAGTTACTCTTAGCTCGACTTTATAGTGTTTCCCAGATGCATAAAGTACATGTCAAAACCTCACCCCCAGCCCCTTTCCTTACGAAGGATAAGGAGAGGGGAGATAAAGCACAGCTTGGAGTGAGGTTAAGCTGTACCTCTCTACATCAAGAAATGCCATCTAGTTAATTACGAATTACGAATTACGAATTACGAATTATTAAGTTACCAAGAAGTCAAAAAATTCCACCCTTCCTTCTCTTCTGGTGCATTTACTTCTTTTGCTTCCGGATCTTCCGGTGTCTTTAAATTTTTCTGTTGAATTACATTCTCATATTCTCCTGAATCAACCCATTTCAATAACTCGCCAGCCCGCATAACTACCCAGGAAAGCCCAGGTTCTGTATAGCTTAATACTTTAGTGACCTTATCAACAGTATCAAAGCTATTAGATGCAAACTCACGGGCTTGGACAAGGAAATCTTCGATTACAGCAGGAGTCAAGTACTCATCTGGTAAACCTGCCAGTTTCATCAGTGTAGTGGTTGCTACGTCAATATCCTGGCAAGCAAGCATTGCAGCCCGATCAGCAGTAAACCTAGCCATCATCCGCCAATTATACAAACCCAGTTCCATTCCGCTAGCTACCAAGCCACCGACACCCAATGTGGTACTGCTCAACAAATTTTTCAAAGTTGGCATAACAATTGCCATTTGGTGATAAACCATATGCTGACTCTTGATGCGAGCGATTTCGTGTCCGAAAACGTAAAGCAACTCATCTGCGTCAAGCCACTCCATTCCATCTAAATTTATACCGACAAGGGGTTTTTCTACCCCAACAATGTAAGTTTCAATGTGACCTGTACCTTGAAACAGATACAGTTCAGGAAGTGGAGTAACATCAAGAATTTGGCAGGTTTCTACAAATGTCTCATGTAGTTGGGGAAAATTACGGGATGAAATTCTGATTTCACTACCAAGGCTTTGCAGTCTGAGTAAGCGATCGATGCCGTATTCGTTAATTTTTTTAAGTAGCAAAGAGACACCAGGCATATTTTGCAAAGAAGCCAAGGCTTTGCGATCAAAAGGGTGTTCGTAGGTTGCTGAACTCAGTCCAGTTAAAATTTTTCTCGTCATTGGTTTTAAACTTTGTCTTGGAGTGTTTGGGAAGTTCAGTTACTTAGTACGAACGGCTTGTGCTTTCACTACGCCTGTGGTTAGAGTTTTGGGTAATAAACAAACCGCAGGTAAGGCGCTTGCTGTTCAGTTTTTTTAACAGTGTAAATCGCATCTGTCCAGCAACTTAATTAGTCCCCACAACCGACATTTCCCAAGACGAGCCAAGAGCGATCTAGAGAGAGATTTTAGCAGATTGAACTAGAAAATTATATTTGGTTCAGGTTGAAATCTCAGCATTTTTCAGTATCTCGCCCAGATACAATATGCAATGGGGGCGCACAACTAGCTGTGCACCCCTAATAATGACTAACTGACTCAGAAATTTAGAAATTTACAATTCTATCTATGCAAATTATTTATTGGCTATTACTTGCTGTAATGTTTGTGGGTATCATCGGTGCTGTAGTTCCTGCCATTCCTGGTAGCAGCTTAATTTTAATTGCAATTATCGTCTGGGGAATCGTTAGTAGTTCTTTTGCAGCTATCAAGATTCCATTAATTGTGACAATTATAGTTTTAGTGCTCAGTGTCGGAGTGGATTTTTTAGCTAGCTATGTAGGAGCAAAACAAGCTGGAGCTAGCAAGTGGGGGCAAATTGGCGCAATTGTTGGTTTGGTAGTGGGTTTTTTGGGATTATTGCCAACCTTGCCTTTTGGCGGCCCACTGTTAGGTATTTTACTAGGGCCACTTTTGGGAGCAATTATTGGTGAGTATCTTTACCGACGTGAATTCCGGTTGGCGGTTAAGGCGGGCATAGGAATTGTAGTTGGGTCTTTGGTTGGAAATTTGATTCAAGGGTTGTTAGCGATCGCAGCCGTTGTAGTTTTTGTTGTGACAACTTGGCCACAGGTCTTTGGCTCTTAGCATTTTCAGGTAATAGAGAAAGATTAATCACCTCTTACTTTAAGTGTACGTAATCATTACCAAAATAAAATCTGATTCCTCTACATAGGTAGGAGTGTGATCTGTACATTGGTTTCAACTTGAGGGAAAATCTCCTTTGTTTCAAGGTTCTGCCCTCACTCCCAGCCCTTGTTCAACCCTATAGAATGAAAAAGATACGAAGACTAGTTATACAAGTAATTAAAATTTTATGAAGATGACAAACTAATTAAAGATGTGATGAAGCTAACTAAGTAAATCTTGCGGGCCTTGGATATATGTGATTTTATGGAGATAAGAAATACATCACGCAAGTTTCGCTTTCACTGACAGTATTTTCCATAAATTACTGAGATTAAAAGTAAAGCAATTGCTTTGATTTAAGGTTATTACTAGGAGCTTCAAACAACAATGATTGGTTTTAAATCTACATTACTAAATGCAACTTTAGCTGTTGCTGCTGCACTCCCCTTAGCTACTGCTGGGATGTTTAGCTTTGCTGGTTCTGCACAAGCATATATTGGTTCATTTAACTACCAACCTTATGATGCCAACTCTTCTGGTGAGCTAACTGAAGTCGCTCTTAGCAAAAACTTTGTAAACTTCATTCCCAATAACGGATCAATTGCACTTACACAGCGGACAGGAGATTTTGCAAATATTCTTAATTCTAAAGGTTTTATCAAAAGCTTCCAAATAAATCCATTTACTTCACCTTCTGCGTTTATTGATGTTGGTCTTTTGGACGGAACAAAACTGCTTAGTTTGACCAGTATCGCTCCAGCAGATGTCAAACTCCAACCTGGAGGAATAGATATAAACTTAGGTTTCAAAGGACTCTTTGAGGATGGAAGTAAAGCAGAAGGATATATCACTTTTGCTATTAAAGACAATCCTTTAGATGGAAGTTACACTAATGCAAAAGTAGCTTATGAGGGAGGTCAAACAGTTTATGGAAGTTTCACAGGATTTGCGGTAAGTACAGTTCCTGAACCAGCTGCATTACTAGGCTTGGGTGCAGTCGGTGCAGTAATGGCTATGTCTCGCCGACGTAAAAGTTTCGTTCAATAGACCCTCAATAGAAAAAAGTTACTTTTAGAAACTAAAAGTAACTCTAATTTATCTATTCGATTTAGCTGGAATGCAACATTTTTCCAACTAGGTCGAAATTTTTTTATCATCAGACAAATCTATTTAAGAATGACTTTTCTTAACCTAAGATAGCCTTAAACTGACTGCAAAGAATTTTTAGCTTCAGTTGCGATCGCTTCCATTTCATCATCAGCTAGAGTTTCTAATATAGATTTGGCTTCTGCACTACCCAAACGAGCCAAGGCTTGTACAAGTCTGTAACGAATTTGCCAATCTGGATTGTTAGCATAGGGAGCCAACAGGGGAACTGCTTGTAAATCTCCCAAGTCACCCAAAGAACTAATAGCAGCAGTTTGGACTAATTCGTTTTCTGATGAGAGTGCCTCTTTGAGTAGTTCAAAGGCTCGTGGATCGCCTAACTCTCCTAATGTAGCAATAATACTGAATTGTATTAGCCATTCACCAGTTGTATGATAAAGCTGCTGCAAATCTTCAAAAGCTTCATGTAACTTAAGCGCACCCAAACAGTCTGCTGCTGCCGCTTGTACATCTACTTCGGAGTCATGAAGCAAGCGATCGCGCAAAATATCCAAGGATAACTGTAAATCTTGTGCTCCCAATGTATCCATTTGACTCACTGCTGAGTAACGGACACGGGAATTGGGATCACCAATAGCAGTTTGAATCAATTCAAAGGCGATCGCAGGTTCCAGTTCCCGGATTTGATTTACTGCACGTAAGCGATCGCCTAAATCCTCAGAACTGAGCAATTGCTTAACAGACTCCGGAGTAATACTCATTTAGTTATCCTTGATTTTCAAATGTGTAAAAAACAGCATGAGTCAACACTCAAGGGTCAAAAAACTCTTGACTAATGACTAATGACTACTGACTAATCTTGACTTGCTGCCATTGCCCGAATAATATCACCACGAGTGAGGATACCAATTACTTGACCCGTGCCCTCAAGTACTGGCAAGCGGTGAACCTTGCGATCGTGCATGATTGTAGCGGCTTCCCTTAAAGTTTTGTCAGGGGAAATAGTGATCGGGTTTTTACTCATCACCTCCCCAACGGTTTGTCCTAGTGCCTTATGCAAGTCACGTTCATATGTAGCAGGATTTTTTAAATAGATAACGCTATCAAGAAACATAATGTATGCAGGTGGAGTCACACCAGTTTCTTGCCACATCAAATCGGTTTCGGAGATAATACCCACCAATTTACCGACATTATCCACAACAGGTAATCCGCTGATGTGGCGTTCTGCGAGAATTTGGATAGCTTCCTTGAGTGGAGTTTCTGCCCGAACGACAATTGGATCGCGGCTCATCACATCGGCAACGGTTTTAGGCATTTATTTACTGACACCTTTAATCAAAGTCCCTGCGCTTATTGTAGAAAATTGCGGGACTCAACCTGATGCAATTAATAGATTGTTACTTGTAAACTACGGCTAAAAATAGTCTTTGCCACAATATGCTTGGGTTAGTGATATTTTACCCCGAAAGATCCCAGCAACCCACTTGCTGATAAGGATTTCCCTTATCAGCAAGTGGCTCCCCTCAAAAAGGCTTGTCCAACGCAACCCTAAAAGAATTTACTCAGACCTTTTCATTCTGTCGATTTCGCGTTGTAATTCTTCAATTTGCCGGCGCAAAGTTTCTGTTTCATTTGCAGAAGATTCTGCTGCAACATTTACTGATCCTGAAGCAGGCGATCGCTGATAATTTCCTCGGCGAATTTGCTGGTATTCTTCTGATACTGCCCACGCCCGTAAGTAATGCAAGCGTTCCACTGGGAAGGGATGGCTCAACATCGTACCCTGAGCGCCATTGTAGATCAAAAATTTATATATCTGATTTAGTCCATCTTCATCCAGTGCCTGATAATTTTCTGACTGCTTGATAAACTCTTGTAAACTACATTCGTTGGCATATTTGTTACTACCGCCAGAAAGTTTCATCATCGTTGTCATCACAGGATTCAAGTCATCCATCACTAGTAGTGCGGCACGATCTGACGATAACTCGGCTTTACGCCGCCACTCAAAAAAGGCATAAATCAAACCTTGTGTGACAATATTACCGAGACCGAAGGTCAATTCTCCCAAGGCGGAAGCAGCACTCATCGCCCACATCGCCATTTGAATTAAAATAGTATGACCACATTTAATATGCCCCAGTTCATGGGCTAGCACCACCCGAATCTCGGCTTCGTCTAGTAAGTCTAGTATCCCTGTATTTATGACTATGTAAGGATTCTCTTGCCCCAGCGCATAGCTATTTGCTTGGGGATTTTGCGAGACAAACAGTGTCGGTTCTGGGTAAATGTCCAAATCTCGGACGCATTCCCGAAACATCTGGTAAATAGTGGAATATTGACGCGGCCCGACTTGGATGGTGTTACCCATTAGATAGACTAACTGAGGGCGTTCGTAGATAAATTCCACAAATTTACGAGCGATTAAATCAAATCCTGGTAAATTTCGTAAAGCTTGCTCGGCTTGGCGATCTAGTGGATGCCTGAAGGCTTCGCTGGAAATTCCTGTGTAAGTTGGCATAATTCAGGGTATTGGGTGATTAGTCATGAGTCATTGGTCATTGATCAAAAACAAAGGACAAATGACCAATGACAAAGAACAACATAATAGAAATGGGGCAATTGGAAGTAAAAGTCACTTTGTATGGAATTAAAAGCGTGTGATTGAGGCAGAAGTTCATTTTTCACTACATAACTTTTTGCGATCGCAGGCGGGGTTCCCTTCCTGGCCCCATCATTTGACGATGGCACGGTTGGTAGCACGCGCCTTGCGCCTGGGACGTAGCGCCCTCATTCAAGTAGGGGCAGTTTGTGGCTATCAAGGGCGGTATCGTACCAGTTTCGTAGCATCAGCCCTAATGTGGCATGGCCCTGTAATTATTGTTGCTCAAGAAGCGGTGCAGCAACTTCTGCTGCGGGTGGAAATTCCCCGTCTACAGCAGTGGCTACCAGCCAATAAATCGATTAGAACAGGTGACGCTTGGCCTGGTGCTGAGTTCCAAGGGCTACTGTTGACCTCCCCAGAAGCTTGGTTAAAAGGACAATTTGCTGGTGGCGATCGCTTTCCCCAAGGCATTCCCACGATTATTGATGGAGTAGATGATCTCGAAGATTGGGTGCGTCATCAACTTACCCAAGATATTCAACCCCATGATTGGGATCAACTCATGCTGGCTTGCCCAAACCAAGCTGAGGCAATTAGCGAAGCACGGATACAACTGGCATACGAGCTTTTTCAGCATCCAGCTAATCCCTATGAGTGTTATCTAATTTCCCAGCCAGAAATAGAAATTTTGAGTCGTCTGTATTTGGCTTTAGATCAAGCCAACCTCCCAGATAATTGGAAAAATTTCTGGCAGCAATTTCAAAGCCTTGATGAAAATCTTTCTCCCTCTCCTCTCTTCTGGGCGATAATTGCCCATCGACAAGGTTTATTTTCTTTACACTATGCCCCAATGGAATTAGGGGAAATCCTCTCGCCTATTTGGCAGCGACAACCAGTAGTTTTAATTGGTAGCGCTATCGAACCGGAAACTGAGGCTCCTCTTTTCCGACAGCGCCTGGGTTTGGACGATTTAACTTGCTTGAAGTTCTCTTCGGAGAGTCAAGCAGAAGCAATTCAACTGTATGTACCTTATAAGTTGCCCCTACCTAACACGCCAGAATTTCAAGCGGCATTTATTCACAAAGTCCGCACACTGGTTTGTCTAAGTGCTACAGCACCGGGATTAACGGTTATCTTGGTGGGGGATGTGCCACTTAAGTCTCAAGTTGCGGCAATTCTGGCCTCAGAGTTTGGTTCGCGGGTGCAAGTAGAAAAAACTTGTTTAGATGAAAATGGTATTTTGATTAGCGGTTGGGAATTTTGGCGAGAACATCAACGAGTCTTGCCTGCACCTCATTTGTTAATTATTGCTACTTTGCCGCTACCATCTTTAGAAAATCCCCTGGTAGCTGGTAGGGTAGCTCGTTATAAGCGATCGCATCAAGATTGGTTTCGGTTATATTTGTTGCCGGCTGCCTTGAATGAATTACAAAGAGCGATCGCTCCAGTGCGAGAAAGTCAAGGCATTGTTGCTTTACTTGATAGTCGTGTAGTTAACCGCAGCTACGGCGCTCAAATTCTTGCCGCCTTAAGTCCTCTGGCACGCATTAACTATCTCGATCCCAGTCTGTTTTCTAATACCGATGAAGAAAATTCTGCCTAAAGCAATTTGTCAATGCCCTATGCTCAATTTACATTTTATGAAGGTGATGCCATTCATCACCTTTGTGTAGCCATTATTCCTGGCAAGATAAATTTAGAACCTAAGTAAAATTTGAGTTGCTGATTATGGGTGAAGCAAAGCGTCGTAAAACCACACTAGGGGAAACATACGGTCAAGAGACTCGGATCTTGCCTTGGCTTCCCATCACAAAAAATCAAGCCGAACTATTTGTTAGTTGGACTACTCGTGGTGCCTGGATAGGCATTGGCCTTATGGTTATTGGATGGGCAACTATCCGTTTTATTGGCCCAGCATTCGGTTGGTGGCAAATAGTCTCCTAAATCCTGAGGACTTACGCAAAAACTCTCTCAATCTCTTATTACTCCGTGTTCTCTGTGTCTCTGTGGTAGTCTGCAACCAGCCGCTTCTCTACAAGACGCTTTGCGAATACTTCTGTGTTTTTCCGGTACTCATGCGTAAGTCCTATTTGTCTTGAAAAATTGCTCCTCTTAGGGTTTCCTCAAGACCGCATTTTTCGCTTTTTTCTCTACGAGACGCTAAAAGCGAACGCGCTTTGCCTCTAAAACAAAATACTTTTACTCAGTCTATGCTCAATGTCTTGGGTCTATCTTTGTAGTATTTGACATCCTCACCGGGCTAAAGCCACGGTGATTCCAAAGATCACTCTTTGGGTTTCCTCTTTCCACGACTCGGCTTACATTGAGGAGTTTCCCCACCAATGCAGAGGTCGATGTCTCCAGAGGCGTTGAGCGTTCCCGTGTGCCCCACGGTACGAAGTCCAATCTCAAGTATGTTCCGAGCAGCGTTCCAGTCTCTATCTAGCACAAGCCCACATTCAAGACATTTATGAGTTCTTGTACTCAAAGACTTCTTGACGACTTCCCCCCAGTTAGAGCAGTTCTGGCTAGTGTAGTGAGGTGGAACAGCAACGGTTGCCACACCAAATACTTGCACAGGGCTTTAGACCCAATCTTTCGGTAAAGAAGCACTTTTGACCTGAGATTATGAACTCCTCTAAAAAATCCCTCACTTACCCATCCAGTCACAAGAACAATCAAGTCGATAACTACCACGGTACTTTAATCGCAGATCCTTATCGTTGGTTAGAAGATCCTGACTCTGAAGAAACAAGGACTTGGATTGAGGCACAAAATCAAATTACTTTTGGCTACTTGAGTGAAATTCCTACCAGGGAAAAAATTAAACAGCGCCTCACCAAACTTTGGGATTATGAAAAATATGGTATCCCTTTTAAAGAAGGTGAATCTTTGCAAGATAGTTCTACCGAACGCTACTTTTATTTTAAAAATGACGGACTGCAAAATCAAAGTGTCCTCTACACTCTGAAAAGCCTAGACGACAAACCCAAAGTTTTACTCGACCCAAATAAACTTTCAGAAGATGGCACTGTTGCTCTTTCAGGATTATCTATTAGCGAGGATGCTAAACTTTTAGCATATGGTTTATCCGCCTCTGGTTCTGATTGGCAAGAGTGGAAAGTCCGGGATGTCGAAACTGGTGAAGACCTACAAGACCAGTTGAAATGGATTAAATTTTCTGGTGCGTCGTGGACACATGATAATCAAGGTTTTTTCTACAGTCGCTACGATGAGCCAAATGAAAAAACTCAATTAGAAGATGTTAACTATTATCAAAAGCTCTACTATCATCAATTAGGTCAACCCCAGTCAGAAGATGTACTGATTTATCATCGTCCTGACCAAAAAGAATGGGGTTTTAGTGGCGGTGTTACTGAAGATGGATGCTATCTAATAATTTCAGTTTGGCTGGGTACTGACTCCAAAAATTTGGTTTTCTCCAAAGATTTGACTAACCCTAATGCTGAAGTCTTAGAGCTAATTAACCAGTTTGAGGCAGATTACAGCTTTATCGACAATGATGATAGCGTGTTTTATTTTCGCACAGATTTAAATGCACCACGGGGAAGAGTTATTGCGATTGACACGAAAAATCCTGCCAAGGAAAATTGGCGAGAAATCATTCCCCAATCAGCAGAAACATTGGAAAGTGTCGGGATACTCAATAACCAATTTGTTGCTGATTACCTCAAAGATGCTCACAGCCAAATTAAAATTTTTGACCTCAAAGGTGCATTTATTCGAGAAGTAGAACTACCTGGACTCGGTTCAGCAGGTGGTTTCGGTGGTAAGCGTCATGATACCGAAACTTTTTATAGTTACACCAGTTTCACTACACCAGGAACTATCTATCGCTACGATATGATAACTGGTAAAAGTACTGTTTTTCGCCAGCCAGAGGTAGATTTTAATCCTAACGATTATGAGACAAAACAGGTTTTTTATCAGAGCAAAGATGGTACTAGAGTACCCATGTTTATTACGCACAAAAAGGGTATTAAATTAGATGGAAATAACCCCACTTATCTCTATGCTTATGGTGGTTTTAATACCTCAATGACACCTGGCTTTTCTGTGAGTCTGTTGGTGTGGATGGAGATGGGTGGTGTCTATGCTATGCCCAATATACGCGGCGGTGGAGAATACGGCGAAGAATGGCATCAAGCAGGAATGAAGGATAAAAAGCAGAATGTCTTTGATGACTTTATTGGTGCAGCTGAGTGGTTAATTGCTAATAAGTATACTAAGACTGATAAGCTAGCGATCGCAGGTGGTAGTAACGGCGGTTTATTGGTGGGTGCTTGTATGACGCAACGTCCCGATTTGTTTGGTGCAGCTTTACCAGCAGTCGGCGTGATGGATATGTTGCGCTTCCACAAATTCACCATTGGTTGGGCTTGGACTTCCGAATATGGTTCCCCGGACAATCCAGAGGAATTTCCTGCACTCTATGCCTATTCGCCATTGCAGAATCTCAAACCAGATACAGCTTACCCAGCAACCTTAATTACCACAGCCGATCATGACGATCGCGTTGTCCCTGCTCATAGTTTCAAATTTGCCGCAGCTTTGCAAGAGGCTCACGCAGGTGATGCGCCAGTGTTAATTAGAATTGAGACTAAGGCAGGACATGGTGCAGGTAAACCCACAGCTAAAATTATCGAAGAAGCCGCAGACAAATGGGCTTTTTTGGTGCGTACTTTGAATGGTGAAGTTTAAGGGTTAATTTATTTGTGAGTGCGTTAACGCAGTGTAACGCACTACATTAACGTGAGTCTCCAACGGAGGCGCACGTTACATTATTTCCATAAGCTAGCTCAATCTCTTTCACTATCTTTTTCTACACTTTCAAGTATTTTTGTAATGTGCTGTTGATTAATTTTATCTAGAATTGGCGAATTGACACTCTGACCGCTACACCGCAAAGCGGTTAGCGGGAGATTCTTGCTTCTCAGAAACACGCTTTTGGGTACAAGTACCAACGAGTCTTACTGCTTCTCCACAAGCTTGAAGTTCGGTATGTCCTACCGTATTTGTTGACAGTATTTTTATGCCTTCTTCTCTCAAGTTTCGTGAGGTATTTTCATCCCTATCATGGGTTGTTTGGCAACTTGAACAAATCCACTCACGGACACTTAAATTCAACGAGTCATTCTTATGATCGCAGCATGAACAAAGCTTTGAACTAGGAAAGAATCTGTCAACTTGAACAAATTTACCTCCCTCTCTCTCTAGTTTGTAACTAATGAAATTAAGCAGCATGCCAAAACCAGCATCATGTATTGACTTAGCCAATTTGGTGCGTGTCAACCCTTTAATACAAAGGTTCTCAGTTACTATGACTTGGTTATCATCAACTAAATTTCGTGAGAGTTTATGGAGAAAGTCTTGTCTTGTATTTGATATTTTTTCGTGAACTTTAGCAACTACTTTAATTGCTTTATATCTATTGCTAGACCCCTTTACTTTACGAGATAAAGCTTTCTGTCTAATTCGCAGTCGTTTGGCATATTTTCTAGTGGGTTTGATGGGGTCAACTTTATAACAGCTTTCACCGTCAAATACAGTTATTAAACTGGTTAATCCTAAATCAATTCCTGATATTTTTCCTTCCTTAGCGTTTGTTAAATCTCCAGTTTCAAATAATATTGCTGCAAAATATTTGTCTGTACTTGTTTTAGAAACAGTCACAGATTTAATCTTGCCATTAATATTCTTTGAGAGACTAGCTTTAACAATACCGAGTTTAGGTAGCTTTAATCCGCCATCTTTGATTGAACAGCTTTCAGGAAATCGGATTGACTGTTTAGAATGCTTGCTTTTGAATTTTGGGAATCCTGTACGTTTTGCAAAAAAGTTTTTAAACGCAGATTCCAGGTTTTTTAGTGACTGTTGTAGAACAGCAGCAGTTGGTTCTTGCAACCATTCAAAATCAGCTAGTTTCTTCAACTGAGTAAGGTCTTTAGCCATCTGGCAGTAAGTCATTCCCTTACCAGTTTCTTCGTACTGATTATTAGTTTTATTAAGGTAGAAATTCCAAATAAAACGGGAACATCCGAAGCTTTTAGCTAGGGGTATTTCCTGTTCTTTGTTTGGGTAAATTCTGACCTTCAGTACGTCTAACATCAATACAGCATTGAGAAACTTATGGTAATATACTGCTTACCGCTACCTCTTGTCAATATATGTAACATCATGGTTTTACGTGTGTTTACAGGCTTAACGCTCACATTGTTCTAGTTGTGAAGTACCGCAGAAAAGCTATTAATGCCGAAATACTAAACAGGCTAAAAGAAATCATCACAGATACCCTTAAAAAATGGGATTGTGAATTACTAGAGTTTAATGGCGAAGCAGACAATGTGCATCTATTAATTGACTATAAACCAGATAAGCCACTATCAACACTGATTGGAAATATCAAAACAGTGAGTAGTAGATTAATTCGTAAAGAATACCCCTGGTTGGCTAAAAAATACTTCTATAACAAACCTTACTTTTGGACTGGTGCGTATTTTGTGCGGAGCCGGAGATGCTCCGCCTCCGGGCTAGTTGTGGAGGTGTCACGGTTGAACAATTAAATAATTACGTTGATAACCTTTGAACTTCCAAAACAATGATTTGCTACGCTCAATTTTATATTGGTCGCAATTCATCATCCCGTTAAGTCTGACGACTGTAAAGGGAGTCCTCTTGCTCCATTCAGATAGATTATTCCGAGAAGCGACCCATAGAAAGAAAAGTTCTTATTTTCTTCTTGATTTCTGGCGGAAGATTTAAATTATTTAATTCTTCAGGGAGTTTTTATTTTTCTTTCATTATCCTGTTTTGCTCAAAATCTTTAGTTGATTCAATTTCTTGATTAGACATATTATAAATTTTGCTTGATTACCTGCATCAGGCGGGGTAGTTTAGATACTCATCTAACATAAAATTCCGCTTATGCGCCTGACTTCACTGGATGTTTTTCGCGGCATTACCATAGCTGCGATGATTCTCGTCAATATGGCGGGAGTCGCAGATGATGTATATCCTCCCTTAGCCCACGCCGATTGGCACGGTTGCACACCAACAGACTTGGTATTTCCCTTCTTTCTCTTCATTGTCGGCGTAGCAATGACTTTCTCGCTGTCAAAATACACCAAAGATAATAAGCCAACCTCAGATGTTTACTGGCGCATCTTACGCCGCGCTGCCATTCTCTTTGCCTTAGGCTTACTACTAAATGGCTTTTGGAATCAAGGTGTTTGGACTTTTGACTTAAATAGTATCCGCATGATGGGAGTATTGCAGCGCATTAGCATTACCTATTTGCTGGCTTCCTTGGTAGTTCTCAACCTTCCGCGTAAAGGGCAATGGATACTTACAGCAGTGCTACTTATCGGCTACTGGCTAACGATGATGTATTTACCAGTGCCCGATTATGGCGCGGGAATGCTGACGCGAGAAGGTAATTTTGGCGCTTATATTGACCGCCTGATTATTCCCAAAGCACATCTATATAAAGGTGATGGTTTCAACTTTATGGGAGATCCAGAGGGGCTGTTCAGTAGTATTCCCGCTATAGTAAACGTCCTTGCTGGCTACTTCACTGGTCAATGGATACGCAGCCAACCTGTACAGTCACGCACAAGTATAGGTTTAGGATTATTTGGAGTTGCTTGTTTAATTATCGGTTGGGCGTGGGGGTGGATATTCCCCATTAACAAAAAGCTATGGACAAGTTCTTATGTAATTTTCACCAGCGGTTGGGCGTTACTTTTATTAGCAGCTTGTTATGAACTCATCGAAGTCCGGCTGATACGTCGCTGGAGTAAACCTTTTGAAATTATGGGCTTAAATGCGATCGCACTTTTCGTTCCATCCGTTTTGTTGATTAAAATCTTAGTCAGAACCACTATCGGTACAGGCAAAGACGCTCCCAGTACCTACAATTGGATTTACCAGAATTTTTTCGTATCTTGGGCGGGAGTTTTGAATGGTTCCCTGTTGTTTGCCATAGTCACCGTGTTGTTGTGGTGGGCTGTTGGTGTTCTGATGTATCGGCAACGCTGGTTTCTCAAAGTGTAATAATTAGTTGAATTGCGAGTGAAACGATGCGATCGCCTATGGTAATGCTGAGAACGAGCGATCGCAATAACACTATTTGAGCGGACATGATATAAACTCTGGGTTTTTCTATCAAACGCAAATATGCAAACTTTTTATTTACGTTATATTTTTTATTAGCCAATTTTCTGAATTATTGTACTTAAAAACAGGCGTAATAAAGTAGAAATATTTTTTTGTGCTTTACGTTTGAGTGTTAGCTAGGTTACAACAGGTATTAAGTAATCCTTTTTTAATACTCAAGGAACAAAGACAATCGCAGCGTTATCTATACTCTTGAACAACTCATTTCCATTCTTCTTAGGGAACTGATCAAAGTTCTGATGTCTGGCAACAAGCCGCTTCTGAAATTTCAAACAAAGAAGCGTCTACAAACTTCTTTGGGTGTTAAAAATTATTATTTCTTCTAATTCACTAAATTAATCCATAAAAAAATTGTGAGGTAATGAATGCATCGCATTAAATTTTGGGTATTTTTGCCAGTTGCCCTGATTTTCGGCTGCTCAAATCAACTGTTTCAATCTAGCCCGTCTGTGGCAAATTCTAATCCAGCAGTAGTTCAACCAACTAGTCCAACTTTATTAGCAAAGGCAAGTTATCTTTCACCGCTGGAACAACAGGTAATTGTGGAAACAAATAAGGTACGAACAAACCCCAAAGCATACCTTCCAATTATGGAAAACTATAAAAAGCGCTTTGAGGGGAACCGAGTCAAAATTTCTAATAATACCTATTTGCGAACTCAAGAAGGAGTCAAAGCAGTCAATGAAGCGATCGCATTTTTGAAATCAGCACGTCCTGTAGGAGCGTTGAGTGCCTCTAAAGGTATGTCTTTAGGAGCAAGAGACCATGTTAAAGACCAAGGCCCAAAAGGTGCTACAGGTCATGATGGTAGCGATGGTAGCAACCCCTTTAATCGCATTAACCGCTATGGTAGATGGCAAACAACCGCAGGCGAAAATATCAGTTATGGCCCAAACACCGCTCAAGATATTGTCATGCAATTAATTATTGATGATGGTGTGCCCGATCGCGGTCATAGAAAAAACATTTTTAACGCCGCTTTTAAAGTGTCTGGTGTTGCTTATGGAACTCACAAATCATATAGAACAATCTGCGTAATTAACTACGCTGGGGGGTATAGGGAACAATAATTTGAGGTTAGCAAGGAGGAATAGGAAGAATATATCTAGCAATTAAAAATCGTGGCTACACAAACAGGAGCTACACCTCCGTGGGCTAAGAGAAAATTAAGGTTTTTTAACCCGCGGAGGTGGGTTTTGTCTGTGTAGACGCGGTTTGTAACCGCCCATTTAGCGTTAAGTTGACTATTCCTGTGCAACCCAAGCACCATGAAATCCATAAGGCACTCGTTGAGGAATTATCACCCGCGCTACAGGTTCAGCAGTTACATCTTGGGCATTCACCACTACTAATTCGGAAGTGTTTGAATTCTCATCGTGGACGAAAGTTATAAGCCAACCATCATCCTCAGCAATTGCACCAGGACGCGGCGCAAACACAGCTTCACCGCCATAGCGCCCCTGTCCGAATTCGTGGGTTTGGGACTGTCCACTGCTGAAGTTGTACTTAATGATCCCTTCAAATAAAGGTAGGGGACTATTTGCCATTTTGTTACTGTAGCCATATCCGGTTTTTCGCCCCAACAGATTTTCGTTGACACGGGGAAATTCTGAAGCTACATCGTCCAACATCTCTTCATGCACTGTCCCCGTACTGAGATTAAATCGCCAGCGATGTAAACGGGAGATATTTCCTTCTGGGTCGAGTTGCAAATTATCAGAACTCAAAACAGTGGTAGAACTCATGCGACAGGCAATAAGCACTACTTCATCTCCCTCTTCGTAAGCATTGAGGGTATGGAAGACGTAGCAAGAGGGACTTTCAAACCAGCGGATATTACTGTTATTACCGTGACGTGGTAGAATGCCAAAACGACTTGGGCGATCGCGCTCAAACATCATAACGGGTTCTCCCCGTTGCGATCGCTCGGCGCTAAAAGTCAGCGGCAAATCCATAAAGATCGTATAGTTTTCAGTGATAGCGAAATCGTGCATCATCACCCCCATTGGCAGGTCAATTGGCACTGTCCGCAACAGTTCGCCTTGGGCTGAGACTACACTATATTGCAGATACGGTGGCACAAACAGAGAGTAGCCAAAGAAGATCATTTCGCCTGTAACCGGGTCTACCTTAGGATGGGCTGTGAAGGCAGAAACTAGCTTGCCATTATAGGTGTACTCACCAATAGTTTCTAATTCAGGAAGCTTGATGGCGTGAGGTTTACCTCCCTCGTTCAGCGCCAACATCTGACCAGCGTGCCACACCAAGGCAGTATTGGCAGTATTTTTGTAGCCACCGTGGGGGTTATCCATTTGTGGTGGTTCTAACAACCCACTCCAGAGAGCCTTACCCGCTTCTCGTTCTTTTTTCCATCCGGCTGTCTGGACGTAGCGGTTACAATATGTAGCTACGCCGTTGCTAATTTGCACACCATGCAACATCCCATCCCCATCAAACCAATGATATTCACCGATGGGTGTCCATTGAGGGTTAGGGCCATTTCGGACAAACATCCCCGATAGGTCAAGGGGTAATTCACCGATGACTAGCAATTTGTCTGTGGTGATTTCTTCATGGATTGGAGCAAAATTGCGATCGAGATACGGATTGACTGCTATTGTTGTCATTGCCTTGATTTATAGAATCTGATAATGTGATGCATATGGTTTTTGGTGACTGATAACATTGATCGCTATCTTCAACCAATTAATATAAGTCTGTTCTCTTCGGATCAACAACTCCAGCACAAGCCTTTGCATCACCTGCTCACGGTTGGCAGACTCGTCATCAAGTGATGGCAAATCAATGATTTCACATTCAGCAAGCTTTTTGCTTCGAGCTGCCAATTCTTGTTCCAGTAGATAAATGATGGTTTCATTCGGCAACTGGTCTGCAAAATGCAACTGGACAAGCATTGGTTCTCGTACAGTTGGTAACGGCTGATGAGTCCCAAGCCATCGGGCAAATTCGGCTTTCCCTGCCTCCGTTACGCTGTAGACTTTGCGGTTAGGGCGATCGTGCTGAATCTCAATCTTACAGGTAATCCAGCCTTGCTCAACTAGCTTATCGAGAGTTCTATAAATTTGTGCCTGGTCTGCTGGCCACAGATGAGCAATGCATTGATCAAAGCAGCTCGTTTTGAGGTCGTAGCCTGTCATTTCTTGCTGCTGAAGAAGACCTAAAATTACATATGCTAGCGACATTAAGACTGTTTTCCCATAATTGATATTTTCTCGATAGGTTCTACACTATGTACTTCTTATAAGTTTATGCTAATATATGAGTAATCAAATATAAGATATAACATTCATAAAAAGATATGTTAAATGTCATGCGTCTCAAAAAGGATACCGAATACATGAACTGAGATTGGGCAGATGACAATAGGGTTCGGATAAGATCCCCCCGCCTGTGGTGATCCCCTTACAAAGAGGGTGAAGAGGAGAAAAAGCCCGCCAATTTATCGGGGGGTTGGGCGGATATTCGAGAGACAAACTGTTAACCGAACCGTATTAGGTCAGTTGTTCGCTACAGTCTATTCGTGATGAATACTGACGCAGAAATTATTTAAGCCATTGAAGACTATCGTAACGAAAGGATGGGTAACATTGACTTCTAACACACTTTCACAAAGAATACGTCAACATCAATATCTGCGTGATTTACGAAACAAATTACTCCACCTTCATAAGATGTTGCTGGAGACAGAACGTATTGCCTACGAACAGGTTAGTGGACGAGTATCAAGCGGAGAACTTCTTCAGCTAGTTATCGCTCATGAACAATTTGCTTGGCTACATCGCATTTCTAAGGTGGTTGTGCAAGTTGATGAAATGCTCGAAGCAGATGAACCGATATCGATGGACGATTTTGAAAAGTTGATTGCTGATGTCCGCACGCTGATTGTACCGTTAGAGACGGGCAACACCTTTGAGAGAAAGTATTACAACGCTCTCCAGCGCGAACCTGCTGCTGTGTTGGCACATGCAGAAATATCAAGATTTCTCACGACTAAGGTTTAAGAGTAGATATGGCAAGACTTGGGGCTTAAACCCCAAGTTCTAATGACCATCAGTTCATTCGACTCTTGCGGGAATACAAAATACCTTGAAAAGGCTACAAGATAAACGCTGTAGCCTTTTTTCGTGAAAACAGATAGAGCGATCGCCATAATATCATCTGCGGTTAAACACAAATCAATTGCGATCGCAACATCTGCCATTTAGATTTATTTACCCTGTCTGCGTTGTTTAACAGCATAGCCGTAGGGCAAAGCCCAGTTCGGTTCTTCATCCAAATGGGAACGCGCATGAATCGACCAATATGGATCGCGGAGCATTTCTCGACCGATAAGAACCAAATCCGCACATCCACGAGTAATTACTTGGTTGGCATACTCAGCCTCCTTTATCATCCCCACAGCCCCTGTCCTAATCCCAGCCTCTTCTCGGATTTTGGCAGCAAAAGGCACTTGATAACCTGTCTGCACGGGAATCCTGGCATGAGGGACTAAGCCTCCTGTGGAAACATCGATCAAATCAACGCCTAATTCCTTTAGTTCACGGGATAATATCACTGACTGCTTGAGATCCCAACCTCCTTCTACCCAGTCGGTAGCAGAGAGGCGCACAAAAAGCGGCATCCCGCTTGGCAGAATCTCTCGGACTCGTCTTGTAACCTCCAGTAACAAACGCATTCGGTTCTCCAACGAACCTCCGTAACGATCTGTTCGTTGATTACTTAGCGGTGAAAGAAAGGAATGCAGTAGATATCCATGAGCCGAGTGGATTTCGATAATCTGAAAGCCCGCTTGAACGGCACGCTGCGCTGTGGCAACGAAGGCTTCAATCACCTCTTCAATCCCAGCCTCATCGAGGGGTATGGGAACGGGACCGCCCTCTTGAAACGGAATTGGGCTTGGCCCGACTACCGGCCAACCGCCTTCTTCAGGTGTTAACGGTGTACCACCCAGCCAGGGAACATTGCAACTCGCCTTCCGGCCAGCATGGGCTAATTGAATCCCTGCGATCGCTCCTTGCTCACGAAGAAAGCGGACAATGCGAGCTAGTGGCTCGATGTGCATATCGTCCCAAAGACCAAGGTCACCGGGGGTAATTCGTCCTTGGGGTGTCACGGCTGTCGCTTCGACTACAATCAGATGAGTGCCTCCAGTAGCCCGACTCCCCAAATGGACAAAATGCCAATCATTTGCGAATCCATTCTCTGCTGAGTATTGACACATTGGTGACATCGCTATGCGATCGGGCAGGGTGATATCTCGAATTTTCAGTGGACTAAACAAGTCCACTTCCGGGACATCCGAATCGTGCAGACTCGTTGATTGACAACCGGGGGAATCTATGAATTCTAATTCGGTCTGGGCTGGAGATGATGGCAAGGTACTTAGTTTCTCTGTAGTCATGCTGTTACTTTTCCGTGCTTTGTAGACTAAAACTCGTGTCCGAGTTAGCTCGTCAAAATCAATTCTGGATAGGGAGTTTCAGATATTGGGTGTCCGATTTTTTGTGACTTACCAAAGGATTTTTAACTAATCCCCGTAATTCCCCATCCCTCTATAGTGTAGAAATGTAAGGAACTTCCAAATAAAAAAACATCCCATTGCCAAGGGACAAGAATGACAAGGTAAAATTTTCTCCCCCAGCTCCCTTATAGCCCAGCAAACCACTCATAGCCCTGATCCTCCCAATAACCTTTACGAGGTAACAAATTGCTGACGAATGTAATTTGAGTCACCCACTTGCTTTGCTTGTAGCCAAGTTTAATTGGGGATGCTAGACGCATAGGTGCACCATTATCAACTGATAAAGGTTGTCCATTTTTTTGATAAGCCATGAGAGTTTGGGGATGTACAGCAGAGGCAATATCCCAGCTTTCATAGTAGCCATCCGCAGATTTGAAGTAGACATAGCGGACATTTGACTTAGGGTGTACCAGCGCTACTAAGTCTCGCAATCGCACACCTCCCCATTGAGCGATCGCAGCCCAGCCTTCAACACAGACATGGCGAATTACCATTGAAGTCAAGGGGAGTTTTTGAATATCTGCCATGCTCAATTGTATCGGGTTACTAACCTCGCCATCAATCTTCAGGCGAAACTGCGCCGGATCAATTTGCGGGGTGAAGTCAAAGGTATTAATCAGCAATTTGTCTGGTTCTATGGCACTGACAGGAAATTCAGGTACAGGTTTTTGAGTTAGCAGGAGTGCTTCAAGACTTTGGTTTAGTGGCTCAGATATTTGCCGCAGATTATCTGAGAACAAATTTGTCCCACAGCCGGCTAAAAGAAAGCCTACGCCTGAAAGTCCAGATACTTGCAGTAACCGACGACGGGATAAAGTGCGTTTGGGAAGAATCAGACTCATAGAACCTCTACAGGAACATAGACTTAATTAGACGGATGCTTCCTACCTTCAGGGCAAGTAAGAAATGAGTAATTGTAAATAGTATGACAGTGATAAAGTCACTAGACCCAGAAGACCACATCGCCTAATCCATAAAGTTTCAGAACCAATAATATCTCTGGCTGGCTATCCTAAACTTTGGAACATCTAGTGCAATCATCCGAAAGCTGACAAAAATTGGTACCTAAGGCTTGATATGCGATGCCTGCGACGGCAAGCTACGCAATCCAATTTCTGTGTGTAATATTTTATTATTGAAGAATATCTGCGCTTTGATGCTTCTGATACTAATCTATGCGCGACACAGGAACAAAGCGACTTTTAAGCAACCGCTGGGACATCCCAGCCCTAACTAGTGATTAGGGTGGGCACTTATTCCCACCCAAACACTCTAACTTGCTACTGCCTCAGCAGGGGCTGCCTCAGCAGCAGTTATGGGTAAATAAACACTAACTTTTTTACGGGTTTTGCCTTTTCTCTCAAACATTACAACACCGTCGATTAAGGCAAACAGAGTGTCATCGCTACCAATACCGACGTTGTTACCAGGGTGGAATTTGGTACCACGCTGACGCACGAGAATGTTTCCTGCACGCACAACTTGACCGCCATAACGCTTTACACCCAGACGTTGGGCATTAGAATCACGACCGTTGCGTGTACTACCTGTTCCTTTCTTATGAGCCATGATTTCCTCTTGTGTATCTTCTCTTTATTATTATTCAGCAGCGGTTTCAACTTCTTCGGCAGGAGTCTCATCTAAAACGGGGGTTTCCTTCTCCGTTTCTCCTTGGAAAGCAAACACTGCACCGTTAAGGGTGATGGAATCAATCATAAGTCTGGTAATTTCCTGACGATGCCCCCGCTTTTTGCGGGTTTTCTTTTTGGGCTTCATCTTGTATACCAGGACTTTACGACCCCTGTAATGTCGCATTACAGTCCCTTCTACAGTCGCACCTGTCACTAGTGGCTGTCCAATGGTGACTTCACCATCGTGCTGCACGAGTAATACAGCGTCTATTGTAACTTTTTCATCTGGTTCGGTCGGAAGCAGTTCAATATCGTAAAACCGCCCTGGCTCTACTCGTATTTGTTTGCCGCCAGTTTCAATAATCGCGTAGGTCATGGAATTGTCCTTGAGGTTGCCGTACAGGTAGCTGGTTTTTATCTCGTGTAGAGACGCTTTTGCCAGCTTTTGTAATTATGTCTACCTGATCCGAGCAGGAATTAGACAGACAATCTAACATATTATTTTATTAACAGGTGTCAAGTCAAGCTTTCATTTGCTAAAAATCGTCATGGCTGAATTATCTACGCGAAAAATGTAAAATGCATTTGCAATTCCAAATCAATCTTATTTAGATAAATACAGCTTCCATCTTAGGGCTGAATTTTAAAAATTAGCAGAAATATTTAAACTAAAACTTATATTTTCTTATCAGAATCTACACATTTTTATTCTTTGTTTTAAAATTAAATTTACACGCTTAATCTAAAGGTTATTCACAAAATTTAGTGAATCCACAGAAGTCAGATTACTACATTCAAACCTGATATTTAAAACAGGAGACAGACTGTCATGACACAGCAAAATGCTACCCGACTTTTTCAAGCCGTAAAACAAGATCAAGCATTACAGCAAAGACTCAAAGCAACAGATGATCCAGAAGCCTTCATCAAGATTGCTCAAGAGCGTGGCTATGATTTCAGCGTCGAAGAACTAGACAGTGAAATCAGCAAATTGTCTGAAGAAGATTTAGCTGCCATTGTCAATCCAGGATGGGGGACTAGACGGCACATTAATCCTAGATAATTCCTTTTCTAGGAAACCGAAAGTATCAAAACAACTGAATTGACAAGTTTTGCTCCTCAAGGATATATCGTTGCATCATCTCCTTTAGGGGCATTTCTGTTAAACTAAGTAACTCTACTTTCCGTCTTCCCACCTGCTTAACTCATGAGTTAGGATGACTATATTTTAATCAGGTGATATGGAAAGAATAGAAGTTGAGCAAAGAACTATTTTAGTTGGTTTGGCAGGTAGCCACGGCTATGGTTTAAATCGTCCTGATTCAGACTTTGATTATCGGGGAGTATTTATCGCACCCAAAAGGTATTACTTAGGATTTGATCGCATAGAACAAAAGGATGCTGGTTGGGATGAACCAGGAATATTTCCATTCCTGGATGGCAACAAAGACACAGTTATATATGAATTAAGAAAAATCCTCCAGTTATTAGCGGGCGCAAATCCCAATGTTTTAGAGTTACTGTGGTTAAATAACTATCCTTTTGTAAGCGCCGTTGGACAGCATTTAATTAATCATAAACAGTTATTTTTGAGCAAAAAGGTAAAACATACTTACACTGGTTATGCCTTTGCCCAAATCAAAAAGATGGAAACTCATCGAAAATGGTTGTTAAAACCACCGCAAAAAAAACCAATGCCATCTGACTTCGCCATAGAAGACGAAGCACCCCTCAGCAAAGATGAGTTAAATGCTTTTTTGGAATATCTTTATAACTTAATCAGAGGACGGATTGAGTTTTTGGAAGAAGCGGAACAACTATACCAATTGCTGACGGCAGATATTGATTTTAAAGGAGTATTAAAACAATATACTTTACCCAATGAAACTTTGGAATATACTCAACATTTAACTAATAGCCGTAAAGATTTTATCCGCCTGCTTCAGAAAAGCCAAAGTTATCAAATAGCTTTAAGAGAATGGAAGGCTTACTTATCTTGGCAGGAAAATAGGAATCCAGCTAGAGCAGAAATGGAAAGAAAGTCGGGTTTTGACCTCAAACATGGGATGCACTGCATTAGATTGTTACGCAGTGGAGTAGAAATATTACGGCGGGCTGAAGTGATTGTAGATAGGAGAATAGCTGGTGATTTTGAGGATTTAAAAGCTATTTTAAAGGGTGAGTATTCTTATGAGCAGGTGATGAAAATGGCAGAAGATTTGGTCACTGAAATGGAAATTGTTTACGAACAATCCGCCTTACCTCACAAACCTGATTTGGAACAAATCAATGATTTGTGTATGGAATTGGTGGAAATGCAGAATTGGTAATTGAAAAGAGACGCGATTAATCGCGTCTGTACATGAGTTAGGAGAGACACGATTAATAACTCCTAACTAATTTTATAGAGTGTACATTAAGTCAGCAAAGCCATAGAGGCTGATGATAAGCAATAGCGATGCTGTTAGTTGGGTAATTCGAGTCTGAGGTGAGGGGGCGATCGCTTCTCGCACTAAGATGGAAATAGATGCCCCAACTACTAAGCTCAAGCCTAAAATTAAATAGGGTATATCCGGTAAAATACTGGCTATTGCCAGCATAGCGATCGCTAATAAGAGCATCAATAATTCTACAAACCTGGGCGGGTTGTATTGGCTAGATAAAATAAAGCTGTTGAGCCAAAAAGACCAAAATCTCATAGTTAAGTGTTGAGTTAGGAGTTATGAGTTAGGAGTTATGAGTTAGGAGTTATGAGTTAGGAGTTATATAGTCAGTGTTGAATGCTGAGTTAGGAGTTGTGAGTTATATACTCAGTCTTGAGTGAGGAATTAAAGTTGTGAGTTATGAAGCAGCTTTCCATTCAAAACTCCTAACTCCTCACTCTTAACTTTTAACCCCTAGCCCCTAACTTTTGACCTGTGCCATTCTTTTGTGCAGCATCACTTTCTGGCAGTTCGACACCAAAGACGCGGCTAAAAACTTTGGCGACTTTATAGCCAGAATCAATCGATTCTAAGGGGTCTTTCCGCAGCCTGTGACGCAAGCATAGCGTAATTACGCGGTGGATATCATCAACCGTAACTTCATTACGTCCTTCGTATGCTGTTAAGGCTTTGGCGGCGCGGTTACTAACAATGTCACCCCGCAAACCATCTACATCCAGTTCTGAGCAGACTTCAGAAATTTTTACCCGCAGATCATAGTCAAGTTTGACTTCTGGCAAAAGCTGTTGAGCATTGACAATTTGCTGTTGCAATGCTTCTTGCTGGGGTTTGTACTTTTCGAGAAATACTAGAGGATTTTGGTCAAAATCCGCCCGTTGTTCCACGATTTGCACCCGCAAGGCTGGTTCTTTTACGGTGTGAATTTCTGCGTGCATCCCAAAGCGATCGAGCAGTTGGGGGCGTAGTTCGCCTTCTTCTGGGTTTCCAGAACCCACAAGAACGAAACGCGCTGGGTGACGGATAGAAATACCTTCCCGTTCTACAGTGTTCCATCCACTCGCGGCGGAATCTAGTAGCACGTCTACAAGGTGGTCATCTAGTAAGTTGACTTCATCCACATAAAGAATGCCCCGGTTAGCCTTTGCCAGCAGTCCCGGTTCAAAAGCTTTGACACCTTCAGATAAAGCTTTCTCAATGTCGATTGTGCCACAAACTCGGTCTTCTGTAGCTCCTAGCGGCAGGTCTACCATTTGGACTTTTTTGTGAGCTACAGGAATTTCCGCCCCTTGTTCTAACAGTTGGCGGACTTCATCGCTCATCAAGTCGGGGTCGCTAGGATCGCTACTGAAAGGGTCATTGGCAACCACAGAAATTTCTGGCAGCAGATCCGCCAGCGCCCGGATAGTTGTGGATTTCCCGGTGCCGCGATCGCCCATGATCATTACACCACCAATTTTGGGGTCAATCACGTTCAATAGGAGCGCCAGTTTCATTTCTTCCTGGCCCACAATTGCCGTAAAAGGAAATACCACGCGACGCGCACTTGCCGTGGATTGAGCAGTTGGACTCACTAAATTACCTTAACAATATTTTTCTTATTACAGTTCTCTATTGTGACACAGGTGGGGTGTGGGGGAGTGTGAAGATCAGGGGACAGGGGACAGGGGACAGGGGACAGGGGGCAAGGGGGAATTATTGAACAAGTCTCTTCCTTGTCTCCCCCCTCTCCCTTGTCTATTCTCTATGCCCAATGCCCAATGCCCAATGCCCTATTCCCCATACCAATATCTATTGGGCACAAATGCCTACTTGCTGCGTCAACTATCTTAAATATTGTCTGCTTTAGTTTTTCTGGTGCAAAAGTTCCATAAGCAGGGAACGAACAACTACCAACTCATCAATCCTGTACTAAGCATAAATACTTGTAGACTATATGGTTAGTAGATTCAATCGTAAAAGCGAGCAATGGCGTGTGTGGGTAGCTAATGCATCATTCAAATCTATGAAATCACCTTTTATTGTTCAAACTTGGCGGCGACTACTCAAGTCTCTTTTTCCGATTCTCATTTTAATATCCTTTTTTACCGTATTACTGGTGGACAGTTTCACCCCTGCCATCGCACAGTTACCCCGTCAGGAAATCCGTGGGGTTTGGATGACCAACAATGATTTTGACACCCTCAAAAATCGGGACAAAGTGCAAGATGCGGTGAGTCAATTACGACGGCTGAACTTTAACACAATCTATCCTGTGGTGTGGAATTCTGGCTATGTAATGTATCCTAGTGCGATCGCACAACGTGCAGGTATTCAACCTTTTGTCTACAAAGGTTCAGATGGACATGATATTCTTGCAGACCTGATTAACCAAGCCCATCGCAAAGGATTGCTGGTAATTCCCTGGTTCGAGTTTGGTTTTATGGCTCCCCCAACCTCTGAATTGGCAATGAATTATCCTGATTGGTTCACACAAAAGCGGGATGGTAGCCAAACTTCAATCAGTGCGGCTGGTGAGGTGATGTGGCTCAATCCGTTCCATCCAAAAGTGCAACAGTTTATCACTAATCTAGTGCTGGAAACTGTCACCCAATATGATGCCGATGGCATTCAGTTTGACGATCACATGAGTTTGCCCCACGAATTTGGCTACGACCAATATACAGTTGCTTTGTACACCAAAGAAACGAAGAATCCTCCCCCAAGTAATTCCCAAGATGCGGCATGGGTAAAGTGGCGGGCAGATAAAATTACAGCGTTCATGGTACAACTTAACCAAGCTGTGAAGCAGAGAAGACCCCAGGCGATTTTTTCTGTTTCTCCTAATTACTATGATTTTGCTTACAAGTTTCACCTCCAAGATTGGCTGGGTTGGATGCGGCAAAATATTGTGGATGAGTTAATCGTGCAAATTTATCGTCCGGATCTGCAAAGTTTTGTGGCTAATATTTCCCGCCCAGAAATTCAAGAAGCACAACAAATAATTCCAACTGGAATTGGCGTTATGACAGGGTTACGAAATAATCCAGTTCCTATGCAGCAAATTAAGTCTCAGGTGCGGGCTGCTCAAGAACGCGGTCTAGGCATAACTTTCTTTTATTATGAAAGTCTTTGGAACGATGCTTTAGAACCCTTAAACGAGCGGCAAGCTGGATTTGCAACTCTCTTTCGCTCTCCCGCACTCCGCGCCAGAATTGAATAACTTTTCTGTTGAAGATTATTTCATTGGACTATAAATTAAGGTTTCTGACGCCTAATGTTAGTGCCTTGCCTGTTGCAAAAGCTCAGATTCCCGACTTATTTTAAAAGTCGGGAATTTTGTTATAACCGCTTCAGATGTGTGCTTCTATCCATTCTGAATTAGCTTTTGAAATTAGCTCTAAAATTAGATGAATCGGACAACTGTTCGACCTTGCAGCCTACCAAGCTATCCGACTCGGTTTTATATTCGGAGGTCGTCATCAACCTCACTGGATTAGACCTGGACTCTTTTTTGGTACGCCCGATGAATTCCCATTCATCAGTTCTGACACAAAAGAGTACTGCCACGAACCAACACAACCCGAAAACCCACGTTGTTGTTACGATTGTCACGCGCGTTATAGTTGCGATACGCCGAGCGGCAATTCCTGGGATTGTTGTTCCACGAACCACCACGCAGCAGCCGATGTCGCCTACCCCATTGTTTAGATTAACACGATAGACTCGCAATACTGTTCGGTTAAGACAAGAGACGCGATGAATCGCCGTCTCTACAATAATCAGTCTTTTGTCTTGACGGCGATTTATCGCGTTTTTGTGATCTATAATTTTATCAAAAATCCTTAACCGAACCGTATTGGATAGACTCGGAACTAGAGAATTGACTTACAACATTTTCTAATTGCCAAGTCATAAATATTTGCTGGCGCAGCTGCCATGTATTACCATGCTTTAAGTGGGCAACCCAACTCTGCATTGATTCACACATTTTTTCATATTCAATTTTTGTTTGATGATAGTCAGAGAGCATTTTCCGTAATCTTTTTCTTGCCAGACGCAGATTATCACTGCGTACCCTAATCCGGTCTGGTAAAATGCGAAATCCAACAAAATTAGCTCCGTGTTTTGTTTCAAACAATTGGCTTTTTATTGGATGAATTTTAACTCTTAAACCAGCAAGATATTCCTCTATTCTGACTCTGGCATTTTCCAAAAACATTTTGTCATCTGAAAATAATGCAAAATCGTCTACATAACGAATATATTGAGATGCTTTTATTTCTTCTTTAACAAAATGGTCAAAGTTGTTTAGATATATATTCGCAAAAAATTGACTGGTTAGATTACCAATTGGTATACCATGTCTTCTTTTGAGGGGTGTGAGTAAATCATCTTCAGGAAAATAATTAAGTACTGGCTCTTGATGATTACTACTATCAATAATAGTATTAATTAACCAGAGTGTATCAGGACATTTAATTTTACGATATATTAGTGATTTCAAAATCTCATGGTCAATACTAGGAAAATATTTCCGAATATCAGCTTGCAGAACATAACGGCTGGAACGAGCAAATTTAGTAAAGCGACGTAAAGCGCGATGAGAGCCAAAACCAACACGATTGGCATAAGAATCGCTGATAAATGTGCGTTCAAATATGGGAACAATGACGTTACAGAGAGCATGATGTACAACTCTGTCACGATAAGGAGCGGCTGAAATTATTCGCGGTTTGGGTTCAAAAATTTGAAATGTGGTGTAGCTTCCAGGACAGTATGTTTTTGACTGTAATTCTTCTTGCAGTTGAAATAACTCTTGCTCTAGATTGTAGTTAAACTCTAAAACATTTTGTCGGAAACGTTTACCCCGTTGTGCTTGCTGGGCGGCTGATAGTAAATTTTCAAATGCTATAACTTCATTCCAAAGATTTCCATATCGTTTCATTTAAATTAACCTACGCAGGTGGGTTTTGTTTGTATAGCCGCGATTTCTAATAGCCTGATTTATTAATAATTTCATTTCAAAGTTGCTGGTGGAATATTTTTTAATTGGAAATACTTAGTTTGATTTTTTGCTGTTTTATCCATCCGCCTAAATCGATGCCAATATCATTTAAAAGTTTTTGAGCGTATTCATAACGCTCTGTCTTAATTAAGTTAAATACTAAAAGTAAGCGAGTTTGATAGCGTAAAATATCTAGCTTACTATTCAATAATTCTAGATGGGCTAATTTCTGTTTAGCATACCGTGCTACAATCAGAACATCTAATAAATTGTATAGTTCTGTAATAATTCGATTTCCTAACAAAAATTTATGATCTCTGGGAAGCCTATTTAAAATTGGCACATACCACTTGATTAAATCATAAGTTTTTTGTATTATTGGCAAATCATCCATACAAAGTTAAAAAAATGATCGCGCAGAGCGCGAGACATTAAGAAGGGTAAAGAAATAAAGAGCAAAGTGCTAAAGGGTAAGAGTGTAAAGGGCTACTAAGTCCTGCCACGAACCAACACAACCCGAAAACCCACGCTGCCGCTACGATCGCCACGCGCGAGATAGCTGCGACACGCCGAGCGGCAATCCCGGGGAATGCCGCTCCACGAACCACCACGCAGCAGCTTTTGATTATCATTATCTATTAACCAAGCGCTTCCGTCTTTTGGCGCTCCGTTATAATTTTCGTGCCACTCATCCTGACACCATTCCAAAATATTACCATGCATATCAAATAAACCAAAGGGGTTTGCAGGAAATTTTCCCACATCTGTTGTCTGCTTACGATATTCACCCTTTGGGGCAGAACCATAGGTGTAGTTGCCATCGTAATTAGCTAAATCAGTTGTAATCGTTTCGCCAAAATAAAACGGCGTAGTAGTTCCCGCACGACAAGCATATTCCCATTCTGCCTCACTGGGTAAGCGATAGGTTTTCTCAGTCTTTTTAGATAGCCGAGCGCAAAACTCAATTGCATCATCCCAAGAAACCTGTTCAACAGGTCGATTAGCACCTTTAAAATTGGATGGGTCAGGATTTAAATCAATATTAATCTTGGGTAAATCAGCAACAGCTTTCCATTGGGTCTGAGTTACCGTAAATTTCCCCATGAAAAAGGGTTGAATGGTGACAGGGTGTTGTGGACTTTCATAGCTAAGTCTTTCTGGCTCACTCTCTGGCGAACCCATGAGAAATTTACCACCGGGAATTGCAACCATTTCCAGAACTACACCATTACCCAAACTTTCTGTAAAAAACTCTGCACGTCCACGACTGCGGTTAATTTCATAGGTTTTTCCCCTATCCAAAAATCCTGCTGATTTGGGGGTTAAGGTAGCAGTGTCAAACTCAAACGGCTTAGTTTGAATACCTGGGAGAGATGATTCCCTTTTTAGTCGTTCTTGTAATTCTGCTTCCCGTCTTTTATTTTCGGCTCTTTCTTGTTCTTGGCGTAATATTTCTGCTTGTTCTCGCAGAAGTTTTTCTGCTTGTCGTTTTTGATACTCTATTTCTTGTTCTTTTTTTAGGCGAACTACATCTTCATCTTTAAGCTGATAATATTTCTGGAATGTCTCTAATTCAGCTTCAGATTTTTCACGCAATGGATATCCATGTTCATCTACAAAACTTGCCAAGAATTGCCTATATTTATCTAGATTTTTTTTATATATACCGTAAGGTTCTAATGCTTTTTCTCGAACTGCACTAGCTTCTGTATCTGTTAATTTTAACTTTTCTTGTAAATCTTTTAATATATCAGATTCCACAGGAGAAATCTCGCCATCAGACGCAAATTCTTCAGCCTGATGACGATATTCAATTATGGCGGCTTCCCTGATTAAGCGTTGTTTTTGACGCTCCTTAATGAGGTGTTCAGCAGCAACCTTAATTCCCTGAGCTACATTCGTGAATGCATCATCTTGATTATTCCAAGACGTAATAGGTTTGGCATTTTTGGGCAGAGCTTGTAGTATAGCAAATGGTGCATCTTGCCAAAAAACGTTTCGCAGAATAATTGGAATGACACAAGCCTCTTTAGCTTCGTGGCGTTCTATTGCTTTGGTAACTTCAACATCCCAGCAGTACTTAGAATATATAAAGTCTGAACTGACTAGTAATAAAATTATATCGGCTGTATTTAAATTTTCATTAATCTGCTGATCCCATTCTTTTCCAGGTGGTATTTTGCGATCGTGCCAAGTTGAAGTAATAACCTTGCCGTTCTAACATAGTCAGGTGTTTAGCCAGTTCATCCTTTAAGGGTTCGTCGTTGTGAGAGTAGGAACAAAACACCTTGAGTGGTTCTAACAAAACATCTGCCATTTTGCGTCTTTAAAAGTAGTATAAATTACGGTTCTTACAAATTATAGTATTTTTGCCTGATTTCCTTGATAAACTAACCCCGATCGCCAGTGCAACTCCTGATCGTCTTAACCAAGAGAAATGTATTGCGATCGCTATTCCATTTTGATGCTAGTGCGATCGCTATATGCTTTTATATATTTTGATGGTACTGCGATCGCTGGTTAAGGCTGGAAGCAGGTTTAAAATAAACTTATGACCCTAACAGATATTGCGTAGCTTGCCGCCGTAGGCATCGCAACAACTAATGTTGGTCATTTATCTAGATTTGTTGCAGCCGATTTGTGGCAGAACATTAAAACAAGTTGAGTGAAACCCAACATCATATTAGGTTAACGTTGGGTTTCACAGCATTCAACTAGCTTGATTAGGCGGTATTTCTTCAGGTGGTGCTTCCGCTGGGGGAGCGAGTACCGCATCGGGAGCAATTTCTTCTACGGGAATCGGTTGCTTATCCTCAGTCTCCGCATCTGGTTGCGCTGCTTCCACCAATTCAGGAGATGGGGGATGTGGTCGAATCGCTTCCGGTACACTCTCGGTTTTTGCTTCGGTGTCAGTCGTAACTGTCTCCTCTGCTGGTTTTTCTGGTATAGGAGTAGTTTTATCGATAATCTCAACAGCAGGTTTCTCTGCCAGAACAGAGGTAATATCTTCAGGTCTGGGGGTTGTGGGTGTTTTTTTGCTAACAGTCTGTTGTACCTTGTCTTTAACGCCACTGAAGGTGCTACCAAGACCCTGTTGCAACTGGCCCAGCCGTTCTTGAAGGGACAACTTATTCACCTGTTCCTGAATGCCAGTTTTCACCGTCTCTGGACTGGGTACTTGGGTTTGTTGTGCCTGCGGGGTTAGTTGGCGACGTAATGATAGAGTTTGCCAGCCAAACCAGACCAAAAGAGCCACACTAGCCACATGACCCAGCAACAAACCCCCAGTAATACGTGGTGCAAACACCCATAAGACTAAAGCGTAGAAAAGTCCTACACCACTCCAGATAAAGTCATTCTTGCGGTGGATTTCTGGGAAAAAGAAAGCTGCTATATAGATGGCTAAACTACCAAGACCGACCACCAAAGCTAGGACAAATGCCAGCATTATTTGGTTACTCCTTACTGCGTCCTTTGACTATTTAAATTTTGCAAATTTTGCCAGTCAATTGTTGATTTAGATACAAATTAAAATTAATTATCCGTGTTAGTTGTGGATTTTTGTCGTTTATTCAACTCTTAAGGTCTTCTTTAGGGGAGAACGGAAAATATCGGACTACCCTTATAGGTAAAGGATCTGCAAGAGTTAGCCAGAAATTTTTTATGACACTACAAAGCTTTGGTGTGATTGGATTAGCCGTTATGGGTGAGAACATCGCTCTAAACGTGGAGCGCAATGGCTTCCCAATTGCAGTTTACAACCGCTCCCGAGAAAAAACGGATGCGTTTATGGCGCAGCGTGCTACAGGACGGAACGTCAAAGCCGCTTTTACTCTAGAAGAATTCGTTGCCTTATTGGAACGTCCCCGCAAAATTCTAGTAATGGTGCAAGCTGGTAAACCAGTGGATGCGGTGATTGCTCAACTCAAACCCTTGTTAGAGGAAGGCGATATCATTATCGACGGTGGCAACTCTTGGTTTGAAGATACGGAACGACGCACTCAGGAATTAGAACCCGCAGGGCTTCGGTATCTTGGTATGGGTGTCAGTGGCGGTGAAGAAGGAGCGCTAAATGGGCCTTCACTGATGCCTGGAGGTACAACAAGCTCTTACGAGTTTCTATCACCAATTTTCAACAAAATTGCTGCCCAAGTCGATGATGGCCCTTGTGTAACCTACATTGGCCCTGGTGGTTCTGGCCACTATGTCAAAATGGTACACAACGGCATTGAGTATGGCGATATGCAGCTAATTGCTGAAGCCTACGACTTGCTGAAAAATGTCGCTGGATTAAACCCCAGTCAGCTACATGATGTGTTTGCTGAATGGAACACCACCGATGAACTCGATTCATTTTTGATTGAGATTACGAAAAATATCTTCCCATATATTGACCCAGACACAAATCTACCCCTGGTGGATTTGATTGTTGATGCAGCAGGTCAAAAGGGAACTGGACGCTGGACTGTGCAAACTGCGTTGGAATTGGGAGTTGCTATTCCCACAATTACAGCAGCAGTTAATGCCCGGATTATATCTTCGATTAAAGAAGAGCGGGTTGCAGCATCTAAAGTCCTCACAGGCCCTAGTGGCAAGTATGACGGGCAAACCAAGGACTTTATCAACAAAGTACGCGATGCTCTCTATTGCTCAAAAATCTGTTCTTATGCTCAAGGGATGGCGTTGCTATCCACAGCTTCAAAAACATATAACTGGAATTTGGATCTGGGCGAAATGGCGCGGATTTGGAAAGGTGGTTGTATTATTCGCGCTCGCTTTTTGAATAAGATTAAGAAGGCTTTTAGCGAAAATCCAGCTTTGCCTAACTTGCTGTTAGCTCCCGAATTTAAGCAGACAATTCTTGACAGACAGACTGCTTGGCGGGAAGTGATTGCGACAGCTGCAACAGTGGGAATTCCAGTACCCGCATTTAGCGCATCCTTGGATTATTTTGACAGCTATCGCCGCGATCGCTTGCCTCAAAATCTAACTCAAGCACAACGCGACTACTTTGGCGCACATACCTACCTGCGTCTTGATAAGCCCGGAAGTTTCCACACTGAATGGGTACCTATTGCTGAAGCTGGGAAGTAAGCTTTTGCACTTCTAAATTCTCAATTTACTGAGAAAGTTTAGACTGTTTCAGAATAAATATTACAAGTGGCTCTGAGTTTCAGAGTCACTTTCTTTTTAATGCTGAGTTAAATGCAAAATCAAACTGCTGTATCTTATTGATTGATTTTAAGGCAATACGCTTGGGTTAAGGGTTATTGGTGTAGGTAATTGGTCTTTGAAGACGCGATAAATCGCCGTCTCTACAAGTGTTTTGGTATTATCTGAACTGTATTGGATTTTAAGAATTATTATTACCAAGATATTTGGCTTTTAATTCTTCTAATTCTTGATCTATTTCGTTTGTACTAGAAGGACCAGATGTGGGAATTGGTGGTTGTATTTTATTTGGCTGAGGTTTGTTACTACCCAAAAATTGGGTTTTCATTTGTTCTAATTCCAGATCAATTTGACTAGGAGATGGCGATACAAATGTAGGTGGAGATTTTGGTGGAGATTGAGGGAGGGGTTTTACTGCAATCGCTGATGTGGCTGCTACTTGCGATTGTTGATTTAAGTCTTTGAGAACTTCATCTACTGTTTGATAACGCCGAATTGGAATACTCTCTAACATTTTGTTGAGAATGCGACTCAACTGATTACTAACAGGAGTTTTCAAGTATTGCTGCCAAACCCAAGTATCGTTGTTGGTATCATAAGAATCGAAAGGCGATCGCTGGGTCAATAAATTAACACAGGTAGCACCCAAACTGTAAATATCGCTGGAAAATACAGCCCTACCCCTCATTTGTTCAGGGGCAACATATTCTGGACTACCAATACTAGTACCAGTTTGATTTAAGGCGGCGCCAGTGGCAGATTTAGCGGCACCAAAATCTACTAAAACTAGTTTGCGATCGCTCTCACGTAAAATAATATTCTCTGGCTTAATATCGCGGTGAATTACGTGTCTAGCATGACAAAATTGCAAAACTGACAATAAATCATTTAATAGTTGCTGGATTTGTATTTCATTGAAAGCACCTCTATGCGCCAATTCCTGAGCTAAGTTTTTCCCGTCGATAAATTCTTGTACAAGATACTGCCGATCTTCTTGAGTAAAATATGCGAGTAGTTCGGGAATTTGAGGATGTTTACCCAATTCATCTAACTGCACCGCTTCTTGGTTAAATAACTCTACGGCTTTTGCAAGAGTGTTAGTGCCTTGAGATTGGGGATAAAATTGCTTAATTACGCAGCGTGGTTTTGAGGGCTTATCCTCATCCACAGCTAAGAAGGTTTTGCCAAAACCACCTTGTCCAATTGGTTTAATAGCACGGTAACGTTCTTTGAGGAGTAACTTAGAACCGCAAGCCTGGCAAAACTTGACATGATCAGGATTTTCAGGCTTGGGACAATGGGGATTAAGGCAGTAGCTCATACAGGCGATCGCTCTTATATCTCTTTATTTTACTGGCGTTGAGGGTGGGGAACTTTTGCAAATGGGTTAAACTATGAGCGATGTCTATGACGAGCTACGCCTACGCACTGCTAGCTAACTACCCTATACCTTGTATAACTGGATGGAAGTAGAAGGCGAACCCCAACACTGTATAGGTAGCTAATAATAAAGTGCCTTCAAGCCAATTGGACTTACCATCGGAACTAATACTGTTTGCAATCAACACTGACGCAACCACAGCTACTAATTCAAAAGGTTGGAAATCCAAATCCATTGGTTTACCCATTACCCACCCTGCTATAACTAACACGGGCGCGACAAATAGGGCAATCTGCATACTTGATCCCACAGCTACCGAAAGGGAAAGATCCATCTTATTTTTCATTGCCACGGTGACTGCTGTGGCGTGTTCAGCCGCGTTACCGACGATGGGAACCAAAATCACCCCTGTAAACAGTGCCGTTAAACCTAGCTGAGATGTGGCCACCTCCAGAGAATCGACCAACATTTCTGACTCAATTGCGACCATTAAGGTACATACTAGCAACACGCCAACCCACAACATCATATTTGGTTTAGCATGAGGGGTTTCCTCTTCTTCTGTCTCTGCTACACCCACATCATATAAATAGGAGTGGGTTTTCATCGAAAATAGCAGAGTTAAGGCATAAACCAGGATTAACACTACAGCAACAGCAATAGAAAAATTTTGCAGTGTTTGTTCGTTAATTCCTTGAGAGGTATAATTCATCGCCGTTGGCATCAAAATGGCAATCACCGCCAAATTCATCGAATCAGCATTCACCCGCGCCACAATTGGCTGAAATGTCTGTTCTTTGTAGCGCAGTCCTCCCAAAAGCATGGAAAAACCCATCACCAGTAGTAAGTTGCTAATAATCGATCCCGTGATACTGGCTTTGACTACATCTATTAACCCAGCGTTCAGCGCCACTAGGGCGATGATTAATTCTGTAGCATTGCCAAAGGTGGCGTTTAACAAGCCCCCCAATGATGGTCCCACTACGACAGCAATTTCTTCTGTAGCTGTACCCATCCAAGCTGCTAAGGGCAAAATTGCTAATCCAGCTGTAATGAAAACTATCAATTCTCCCCACTCCAAAAAGTGGGCTGCTACAGAAACCGGGATAAACAGTAATAAAGCGAAAAGAATAATGTTTTTGGTTGACATTTGTTGTCTTGAGTTGAGGGTATCATTCACAGCGAGCAATCCTAAATTTTAAATTTGGAGTGTTGAATTAACAATTACTTTCACTCAGCACTCCCATAGGATACTCTCAACCGTCTGTAGAGCAATTCAGAAATTGTACTGTTTTCAGTTCACTGCTGTGTATGTAAAATTAAATTGCGATATAATGAGATTCTGTAATTTTTTGTTGCAAAACTATGAATTTGAGCAAAAGTTTTACACCAAAAATGGGGTTTAATAGATTAAAAGACAATTAAAATTTTGATTGGCGCTGCTAACGAGAAAACCCCTAACTGAGGCTTTGTTCAATGGCTAATTATTTTGAGCCTTCAGGGAAAGGGCTGTGCGATAACGCAGATTTCCCACTACAATAAAAACGCTTTGTCAAAAATTTGGTTGGATTCCATAGTTGTTGTTTATACCGGATTTTGTGTGAAAACCATTGTAGAAAGGTTTACGCACAATGTTTTCGGTGCAACTGCAAGTTTTTTGTTTTGGATAAATATACATGACTTCTGCTGCTGAAATGCCAGCTAGCTCTGGCTCAACGTTAACATTACATTCAGATCCCAAAAACACCAAAGAAACCGATCCCCTGAGAAAGGCTAATGGTGTTTATGTGACGGTGCATGGTCATTTTTACCAGCCACCAAGGGAAAACCCTTATCTGGACGCAATTGAACGCCAACCGAGCGCTGCACCTTTCCATGACTGGAATGAGCGGATTCATTGGGAATGCTATCGTCCAAATGCTTTTGCCAGAGTCTTAAATGACCAAGGCGAAGTGGTGAAGATCGTCAACAATTATGAGTATTTTAGTTTTAATATTGGCCCAACGCTGATGTCGTGGCTAGAACGCTACGATGTGGAGGTTTATCAGCGGATTTTAGAGGCGGATGCCAAGAGTAGCGATCGCTTGCATGGTCACGGTAATGCGATCGCGCAAGTATACAATCACATCATCATGCCCCTGGCGAACGAACGCGACAAATATACCCAAATTCGCTGGGGTAAAGAAGACTTCCGCTCCCGCTTTGGACGCGATCCCGAAGGAATGTGGCTAGCGGAAACAGGTGTGGATTATGCCACCCTAGAAGCTCTGGTTGCTGAGGGTATTCGCTTCATTATCCTTGCACCATCTCAAGCACTGCGTTGCCGTCCCGTCCCTACTCCAGATCATCCCCATCCTGAATGGCACGAAGTCGGTGGTAGTCAAATTGATCCCACCCGTCCCTATCGTTGTTATTTGAAGCCCACGCTAGACACTTCTTCTTCACCTCTAAGTGCTATCACCACTAGCCCCAAGGATGATAGTACAGAAGAATTACCCTACATTGATATCTTCTTCTACGATGGGCCGATATCGCGGGACATGGGTTTTAGTGATGTTGTTTATAATTCCAGTCACTTTGCCGGACGTATTGGCTCGGCTGTGCGTGGGGATCATCGGCCAACACAGTTAATCTCTGTGGCGACGGATGGGGAAACCTTCGGACATCACAAGAAGGGAACTGAGAAAACTTTAGCCTACGCCTTTACCAAAGAGTTTCCCCAGCAAGGTTGGACGGTGACGAATTTCGCCCACTACCTCAGCCTCAATTCTCCTGGTTGGGAAGTGGAATTGAAGTCAGTCACAGCCTGGAGTTGCGCCCACGGTGTAGACAGATGGCAGGATGACTGTGGTTGCGGTGGAGAAGGCAGCGTTTGGCATCAGAAATGGCGTCGTCCTCTGCGGGATGCCCTAAATTGGCTGCGGGATCAGCTAACTGAGGTGTATGAAGAACATGGTAGGCAGTTATTTCGTGATCCCTGGCAAACACGAGATGAATATATCCAAGTGATGCGCGATCGCACTGCTACCAATGTCAACCGTTTCCTAGCCCGTCATCAAACCCACAAACTAACCGCAGCCGAACAAGTAGACGCACTACGCCTATTGGAAATGCAGCGTCATGCTTTGTTGATGTTCACTAGTTGCGGTTGGTTTTTTGAAGAAATTTCCCGTCCAGAGGGGACACAAATTCTGCGCTACGCCGGCCGTGCTTTGGAATTGGCAGGGGAAGTGGCTGGTGTGCAGTTGGAAAAAGGCTTTGTCAAACGTCTTGGTTTAGCCCCCAGCAATGTGGATGACTTCAAACACGGTGGCGAAATTTATCGGCAACTTGTGTTAACTGCCCAGCTTGGCTTTAAGCAAGTAGCAGCCCATTACGCTATTACTTCTCTGTTTACAAATCAGAAACCAGCACAGACGCACAATTCTTTGCCTAGAAAAGATGCTGCTGATAAACAGTCTCACCGCTACCACAAAAAGGTTTATTGCTACGCTGCCAATGAGCTAGATTACCAAATGCAACGCATGGGATCGCTAACTCTGGCTGTGGGAAATTTAAAGCTGGTATCAGAGATTACTTGGGAAAGCGAGCATTTGGTATTTGCGGTTCTCCATTTGGGAGGCTGGGATTTCCATTGCTGTATTCAACAATTTACTGGGCGGCGTGACTACAGCCAATTAAAAGAAAAGCTGTTTGGGGCACTAAAACAAGCTAGTGCGGCTCATACTATCTTGGCGATGACACAGCTATTTGGGGAAGAAGCTTTCAACTTGCAAAATCTATTTGCTGAAGAACGCCACCGGATTATGCGGTTGCTGAGTGAGGAAACGTTGACACGTTTAGGACAGTTGTATACCCAAGCGTACCGTGATAATTATGGTGTACTGATGGCGTTTCATCGAGATGAAATAGCAGTACCGCAAGAATTGCAGGTAGCAGCAGATATTGCTTTAGGGCATCGCTGTTTGATGACATTGCGATCGCTTGAGCAAGATATCGCTGATCCCCAAAAGAGTTGGAGTCACATATTAGAATTGGAAGCGATCGCTACTGAAGCAAAACATCTGCGTTGTCGGCTGAATATTCCCGACGGTAAGCAGATGTTAGAACAGTTAATTGCGCGATCGCTCTGGCAACTGTTGCATGATGCTAATGGTAGCTTTAATGCAGATATCCAACTATTGGAGAGATTGATTGATGTCGGGGATCAACTAAATATTGACATTTCCCTACAGCGATCGCAAGAACTATATTTTAGTTGTCTGCACAGTCAGATCGCGCCAGTGTGTATGACTAGCGTTGGGAATGAAGGAGATAATCATTGTCTTCAGTTACTTAAGTTGGGTAAAAAGTTAGCCGTTGATGTCAGCATGATCTCAAATCAGTTGGGATAGATGTAGACACGCACAGCGGTACATTGATATCAACTTAAGTGAGTTGGGGGAAAAATTTCACACAGAGAGAAGGGGATAATTATCCCCTTCTCTTTTTAATGTCCTTGATTATGATGTCCGCCAAATCACCCATAATACAATACAGTTCAGAATGAGCAACAAAACCCAGATGTAGAGACGGCGATTTATCGCGTCTCTTCCCTTAACCGAACCGTATTGCAAGTATATTGATCCATAATAAGCATTTTTTGGTAGGGACTTCAGTCACCAAAGCCAGGACTAAAGTCCTTACTACGAACGAACATTTTTTATTCAGCTTGATTAACCGGACATGATATTACTTAACCTGGGAGCGATCGCAATGGTAAGGATAAAGCCACTCACACTTGAAGAGTCCGCGGGTATGTTTCTCAAAAAAGGTTCCTGCATGGCGGCCAGGTGATATATCGATCCCAGCTTTCGTTTTAATCTCATATAGCCAAGGAAAGGCTACTACTAAAATAGCTATGACAGCGAAGAGGTAGAGAATCGTAGTTCTAATATTGAGGAATCTTAGGGAATTGCTATTGTGATTTTGAGGCATAGATAATGAGAAACTAATAGCCCATACGATCCTAGCCTAAAGCTGAAAATATCGCCGGAAGCGAGGATCAATGTTATCTGTTTTCTGCTGATTGCAGGTTAAACATAGAGTTTGGAGATATTAAACTCAACGAGGTTGTTACCAACCCCGTTGGTCTTCAAAACCGTGCGTGAGACTTTCACCTCACACGGCTCCTCAATGGTTTGGTGCTTGTCACGCATACCTCATTACCCATTTGTCCTCAACCCGTTCGAGTTTTTTGGTGGGCTTAGGCTCGGCACTATTACAGCCAGATTTTGTGCCAAGATTGCCATCATTGGCTGTCTTTGTGTCGTGGCAATGTCGGTGAAGTAGTTGAAGATTTTTATACTCATCCTTTCTACCTTTTGATTTCGGGATGATATGGTCAACTTCCATCACATCGTCTTCGCGGAAAAACAATTCACAGTGGGTACACTTCCCTTTTTGCTTTTTCAGGAGCTTTGACACTCTGGTTGGCATTTCTGGGTTGTTCCCCATTCTTGTACTCCAGTAAACCAGATTTCCGTCGTATGGTGACGATTCGCCTTTGACTTTCACATGACGCACTATTGGAGTGGCGGAATGTTTAAGTAACCGAAGTAGGGTTAAGCCTTCCTTCCTGGTTGCGAATACCCAGTTATCACCGCCAATGGTTTTCCAGTAACTTTTTGACACCCATTCCCAGTTCTTACTGGGGTGGCGGTGTTTTGCCCAAGCGCTTAACTTTTGGTACATGAGGTGATCAATATCTGTGTAAGCTACCTTACTTACTACAGTCGCGTAATAGTTAGCCCATCCCCTAATAATTGGGTTTAAATGGTTGATTAGCGCCGCTTGCGGTGCTGCCTTATGGGCTTCAATAATACTAGCGATTTGGTCATAATGTACCTTTTGCTTCTGCTTGCTTGGGGTGATGATTGTCTTAAAACCCTGCTTTGAGTGATACTTTCCTACTGGAAATTGATGTATCGTAAAACCAAGGAAATCAAACCCTGGTTTTTCTTGCTCATACTGTGTGAGAGTGTGGGCGAGTCTCGTTTTACTGGGCTTTAATTCCAAACCCATGCCTTGTAACCATTCAGAGATTATCTCTTTACATCTTTGAACAACGGTTATGTTTTCGTGGAGAATCACGAAGTCATCGGCATAACGGATTAGGCTGAGGGCATTACGGTTTTCCCGTTTACCATAACCACTTCGGGTGGGCAGGGTATCTGCATACTGTCTAATCCGTTCTTCCATCCCGTGGAGGGCAATATTTGCCAGTAATGGAGAAATAACTCCTCCTTGTGGCGTACCTTCAGATGTTGGAAACAACTGCTTACCGTCCATCACTCCCGCTTTTAACCAAGCTCGAACTTGACGGCGAATGGTGGGGAATGTATTTAATTTTGTTAGCAGTGCTTCTTGGTCGATGCGGTCAAAACATTTTGCAATATCTGCATCTAGTACGTATTTAGGCTTAGGAATCATGTAAAAATAACTTGAACAATTGGCCGAATAGTTAGAGTATCAGAATATAACGGAATTAAAGCCTTATATGTCTGATAACCAGGTAGTCGAAAGCATTCAAGACAAGTATGATTCGTTATTGCCCTACTTAAACGAGAAAACACGGCGTATTTGGGCAGCAATCGAAGCTCGAAGTCTGGGACGGGGAGGTGTCAGTCAGGTTGCAATCGCAACTGGGCTATCCCGCACTACAATTCATGCGGGGATGCGTTCGCTGTCAGAACAAGATGGGGTGAAAACAGAGGACGACAGTACTCGAATCCGTACTAATGGTGGTGGACGAAAACTACTAGAAGAACAAGACGCAATGCTGCTATCAGATTTGGAATCACTAATTGAACCAATGACATTGGGAAACCCAGAGTCTCCTCTAAAATGGACTTCTAAAAGTGTGGTGAAATTAGCAGGCACTCTAAATCGTGGGGGACATAGAATTAGTGCTAAAAGTGTTTACAACTTACTTGAATCCCTGGGCTACAGTTTACAATCGAATCGCAAAAC
>NZ_JBIQNW010000034.1:0-72717 GCF_047228265.1 Nostoc sp. UIC 10607
ATCCCAAGATAAGGAGGAAGCTTCATTTTATCAAACCCTTTCTACATAAGCTTTACATCAAGTGTTTCTTGAAAGAGGGTTAGGATAACCTGCAATGCAGCTGTATCGCTCAACTAAGGATTGCAAAGCTTGAAAAGCCCAGTCTGTAGGTTTGACATCAGAAAGCTGTGAAACTGAAGTTACTTGTCCGATATTCTCAGCACTGCTAAAACTGGATGGTTGATTTCTTGCAGGTGCTTGACTTAAAGGTACTTCAGAACCCATCGCTGGTAGCGCAACTATAAATAAGCCCAAAATTGCTGGACTAAATAACAAATAATTCAACCAAAACTTCTGCACGAATGTACCCTCACACCTGATAGAAATTAGTGAAAAATCAAAGTTTTTATAACATTAAAAGTTTGCTAATTGGTAAATCACAAATATTAGCAAAATTGATTTAATTAAGGCGTGATTTTAACCTTTGCATCAGAAAATTTAATGTTAGATATAGAAAAAATGAATCTTTTGTAAGAATTTTTTTCAAATCAACTTTAACAATATCAAAGCACAACTATGTACCACAATCTAGAGATTATTTTGAAATCAAAACAATTGTCATTTGTTTACCTATTCTTAACTCAATGGATATTGATATATTAAAGATTGTCTGTGTTTCCTAGCTCAATCAATAACCAATAGTTAAAATCCAGCTAATAACATATTGTTAATGTTTTTTATAGCAACAAAGCTTATTTACTAGGACTTACGTATTGACAGCAAATGCCAAATATAGATGCTTTAAAAAAGTACATATGTGGTAAGGGCAATACTCTGCGGGTGATGCTCCTTCTCTGCGAGACGCTACGCGAACGTCGCTACCGCTGCGCTAACGCTGAAAGCGTTCTCGTAAGAGTAGCCGCTTTGCGTTGCGTACACATGAATTGTCCCTACAAAATTCAAACAGGTATACAGTAGAAGCATTTTATTGATTTGGAATGGGTGGTTTATTTACGCCGTGCTGTACTAATTCCTAGCGGGTTAATTGCATTTTTACCAAAAATTAGCCTTTTGTTAATTAAATTTTAATCAAAAAATGGATTTCAGTCTATGTATTATAAGCTTTACATTATATTGATGTATATCTAGAATTGGCTCATTCATTAGGCTGATAACTTAAAAATTAAATCAGTAATTATCCTTTTCTTAATTAGTTCTTAACTAAAAAATATTATTCAAGTTAATCATAGACATCTCAATGTCAAAAAATGGCAAATACAGTAGCTATCGAAGTTAGTAATCTCTCGAAGGCTTTCAAAGGTAAGACAGCACTTAAAAACGCATCTTGCACAATTTATGAGGGAGAGCTAGTTGCGCTTATAGGTGCATCTGGCTCAGGTAAATCTACCCTTTTACGGCATATTAATGGCTTGCATATTGGAGATGCAGGAACTGTTTATATTTTTGGCTCAATACTACAGAGCGAGGGTAAAATACACTCTAAAATTAGGTTTTTACGAAGTCAGATAGGTTGTATTTTTCAACAGTTTAATTTAGTCAATCGGCTAACAGTTATCGAGAATGTTCTCGTTGGTAACTTAGCAAAATTGTCTATCTTACGTTCAATACTACATTTATTTACCAAAGAAGAAAAAATTCAAGCTCTTGCTGCATTAGAGCGGGTAGGCATTCTTGAACATGCTTATAAACGGGCATCTATGCTTTCTGGAGGGCAACAACAACGAGTTGCGATCGCTCGTTGTTTAGTGCAAGGAGCGAAAATCATCCTCGCAGACGAACCAATCGCCTCTCTAGATCCCGAATCGGCGCGTAAAGTTATGGAATTGCTCGTGCAGCTAAATCGCCAAAGCGGAATTACTGTAGTCGCTTCGTTACATCAGGTTCAAATGGTGCGTAGTTACTTTGATCGAGCGATCGCTCTCAAAGATGGAGAAGTGATGTTTGATGGTGCAACCACAGAGATGAATGATCACAAACTCAATGAACTTTATGGCACAGCTGCCGAAGAACTCATTATGAGAGGACACGGAGAACTGGTAGTGTAAGCTGTTACGCAAATAATATTGTACATTTACCTGATGACTGTTGACTGATGACTGATGACTGATGACTGATGACGGTAAACACTTTGTTGAGCAATCAACCGTCAACCGTTAACCGTCAACAGTTAACGACATCAAAAGTGTTTATATAGTTTAGACGCGCATCAGCTTAACCTCAAAATACAAAATTTTACTTACATCTCACAACTAAATTTATGGACAGAAGGTTATTTATTCAGCAGGCTTCTTTATTTACTATAACTTTGGCAAGTGCCAAGATACTTTCAGCTTGTACTTCTAATGCTGAGAATAGTACAGCAGCAATTAAAGAAATTAATTTTGGTGTTCTGTCTACAGAATCTCAAGCTAATCAAAAACCAATTTGGGAACCTTTTGCTGCTGCTATGTCTAAAGAAATTGGTATTACCATTAAGCCTTTCTATGTTACACAGTATGCAGCAGTCATAGAGGCTATGCGCTTTGGTAAAGTGCAGGCAGCTTGGTTGGGTGGTAAATCTTATATTGAAGCAGCAAAAATTGCTGATGCAGAAGCTTTTGCTCAAGTTGTAAGTGCAGATGGCGGTAGAGGCTACTATTCTCATTTAATTACTAATAAAGATAATCCCATCACTGCGGAAGCTATAGCAGCAGGTGGTGATAAATATGTGATTAAAAATGCAGCCAAGCTCACCTTTGCTTTTAATGATCCCAATTCTACCTCTGGGTTTTTAGTTCCCAGCTACTATATTTTTACTAAAAACAATGTTGACCCTAAGAAAGCTTTTAAACGCTTGATTTTTGCTGGCAATCATGAAGCTTGTGCTTTAGCTGTAGCGAATAAACAAGTAGATGTAGCTACCGTCAGTAATGAAGCATTAAGCCGTTTAGAAAATACCAACGCTAAAGCTAGACAGAAGATTGAAATTATTTGGAAATCACCTTTAATTCCCAGCGATCCGATTGTTTACCGCCGGGATTTACCAGATGATATCAAAAAGAAGTTGCAAAACTTTTTTTATAACTACAAAGATACTCAAGTTTTAGGACAATTTAAAATTTCTGGTTTTGTACAGGCTGAAGATAAAAATTGGCATACAATTCGAGAACTAGAAATTGCTAAAAAAATCCAAGAGACTCAAGCTAAAGAAAATCTTAGTGAGCAAGAAAAACAGCAAACAATAGCAGAACTAAATCAGCAACTCAAAGGAATTAAATAAAATTAGATTTATAGCTAGAAAAAAGTGCGCCCACGAAATCAGATAATTACTTACGCATCTCCTCGTGTAGCAGCAATGTTAGAGAAAGAAGCAAAGCTTGTGAATACCCAAAAAGTTCTGTTTCTTTTAGTCATTGCTGCTGTATTAATTTTTGCCTATAATCAAAGCGAGTTGAATTTCCCTGTACTTCTGCAACGGGGAGACAACATGGTGGAATATATACGTTCATATTTTCCGCCAGACTTTAGCGATTGGAATTATTATTTTTCAGAAACACTGGTTACGATATCAATGGGAATTTGGGGAACTTTAATGGCTGCGATCGCAGCTGTTCCTTTATCTATTTTAGCATCTAATAATATCTGTCCAATATGGGTTGTACAACCAACACGTCGCTTATTAGATGCTATGCGTGCGATTAACGAAATCGTCTTTGCACTAATCTTTGTAGTTGCTGTTGGGTTGGGGCCATTTGCTGGAGTTTTGGCATTATTTATTCATACTGCCGGTATTCTGGGTAAGCTGTTCTCAGAAGCAGTAGAATCAATTGAGTCAGGTCCTGTAGAAGGAATTAGAGCTACTGGTGCAAGTCAGATTCAAGAAGTTATTTATGGAGTGATTCCCCAAGTAATGCCTTTGTGGACTTCTTTCACTCTTTACAGATTTGAATCAAATGTGCGTTCTGCTTCTGTCTTAGGAATTGTCGGGGCTGGCGGTATTGGCGTTTCACTATATCAGAGTTTTGGTGCATTTGAATACCAAAAAGTCTGTACAATTCTGATTATTTTGATTGTTACTACTGGTGTTATTGATTTACTCTCTGCAAAGATCAGAGGGTGGTTAATTTAGTATTATTGATGACTGTTGACAGTTGACAGTTGACAGTCATCACTCACCCACTAAGTCATTTTCAAAAAATAACTCCATGCGATCGCCCCGCAGTCGCGTTACGCCATATTCAATGACATTACCTGTTTGATCGACATTCACCGACTCCGCTAACAGGATGGGTTGATTGAGGGATAGTTGTAGCCACTTTGCATCTTGAGGCTGGACTAGACGAGCAGAAACGCAGGTACTACGGCGGATATGATCGCATCCATATACCTGTTGTAAAAACTGAGATATTGATTGCTGTTCTTGCAAAATCTTGATATTTTTCGGATCTAAAATATCAGGGAATTGCTTGAGGGGAAAATACCCAGTACCTATACTTATAGGTTCTTCATCAGCTAAACTTAAACGTTCAATTAACGCTATCGGCTCACCATAAGGAATTTCTAGCCCTCTAGCGATCGCATCATCGGCAGGTACTTCTAAGACACGCAGCAGTTGAAATCTTACTTGCCAACCCTGTGCTTTCAGTGTTTGGTTGTAACGCACTCGCTTACCAATCGCATAGCGGATGGTTTTAGCAGCTACAAAAGTTCCGCGTCCTCGGTCAACTCGTAACAATCCCTCGTCTTTTAGGAGAGCGATCGCTTGTCTAATGGTATGGCGATTAACTGCAAACTGTTCAGCTAACTTCGTTTCCGTCGGTAGTTGTTCCCCAATCTGATAAACCCCCTGATGAATGTTTTGTCGCAGTTGATCAGCAATCTGGACATAAATTGGCATTATTTCCTTCATGTATCAATTATCAATAAATAGTGTTGACGGTTAACTGTTGACTGTTCACTGTCAACGGTCAACAGTGTTTCGTGTTATCCCATTCCCTTTTAGGAGTGGGATGAGCTTATCAATATTAGATTGTCAATTTGTCAGAATTGCGTTAATCTACTTTCATCTAGATGTCTAGACAAGTTAAGAATAGTTTAAAACAAAATACCACAAACCAACTTATGCCTACTGTGAGCCAGCGACAAGCATGGATGGCAACATTAGCTAAAGCCGAGTTAGAGCTATTAGAAAAACTGGTAAACAAATTAGTTAATTTGCCCAACTATAGCTTTTTACGCTGCCCAGAGATTGGTCTAACAATGGTGCGGGGACGCGCTGGGGGTACAGGAGAGCTATTTAACTTAGGAGAAATTACCATGACTCGCTGTGTTGTGCAGTTAGAGAGCCAAGGAGATGAAGCGTTAGCTGGATTTGGTTATGTCGCGGGGCGATCGCACCGTCATGCAGAACTAGCTGCTGTTTGTGATGCATTACTACAAACCCCAAATTGGCACGATCAGATTCAGGCTGAGATAATTCAACCCTTGCAAGTAGAACACCAAAAGCAGCAGGAACTTAAACAGCGTCAAGCAGCTGCTACTAAGGTTAATTTCTTCACGATGGCAAGGGGCGAATAGATGACTGATGATTGATGACTGTTGACTGTTGACTGTTGACTGTTGACTGATAACCGATGACTGATGAATGATGACTAAAGTTAAATATTTACAGGGCTTTCAAGACTCAATTCATGATGCTCAGAGGGCATTTCGGGCGTTGCTTGATGCAAATGCTCGACCGGGGACACCTTATTGGATAACTGCTGAGATGAGTGTGCCTTTGGGTTTAACGCCTGCTTGTGGGGCTGCTTGTTTGACGTTGCTGGATTTGGATGTTGTGGTATGGCTTCAGCCGAGTTTTGCAGATCAAGTGAGAGCTTGGTTGTTGTTCCATACTGGCTGTCGGTTCACACAGTACCCAGAGAAAGCTGACTTTGCCTTAATTCAAGATTTGGCAGGGTTGGAAGAATTATCTATTTTTAGCTGGGGTACAGCAGAAAAGCCAGAAGCCTCAACAACATTATTGGTACAGCTGGAAAGTTTTGAGATGGGGCAACCTGTGATGTTAACGGGGCCAGGAATTTTAGACCAGCAAACAATCGCTCCGACAGTTCCCGTCCATTTTTGGGATTTCTGGATGCAGAATCACCAAGCCTATCCACAAGGCGTAGATGTATTTTTATTTACAGAATATGCAGTAATGGGACTACCACGCACCGCCAAACCAGAGGTGTACTATGACTCTTGAGATTCGCATTGCTACCCGTGAGGATTGGCCTCTATTAAATCAGCTTTATGCTGACATGGATAGTGAGCCACCCTTACCAAGCAATGATGTAGAAAGAATCTTGACAGAAATCACACAAGTTCCTAACTACTACATCTATATTGCTTTTTTAAACCAGCAACTTGTAGGTACTTTCAGCCTCCTTTATGCGCCAACAATGATGCACCGGGGCTATCACAAATTTGCAGTTCTAGATGCAGTGACAGTTATTTCTCAAATGCGAGGAGAGGGAATTGGTAGCCAAATGGTGCAAGCCGCGCTCCAATTTAGTGCTGAGGCTGGGTGTTATAAAGTCACTCTCTCTTCTAATTTGAAACGCGATCGCGCCCATCAATTCTATCAATCACTAGGATTCGAGCAGCATGGCTGGAGTTTTAAATGCATACTCCAACCAAGCCAGTAAATCGAAAATTATCGAGAATAAAAATATAAATAATGGAAATCTTAAAACCCAATTAAAGCCTAACTTTCTTAATCAAAAATTACGAATTACGAATTACGAATTACGAATTACGAATTAAAAATTATGCCATACGTTGCAGTCAAAGGCGGTGAACAGGCAATTCAAAATGCAGAAGCGCTCCTGCAAAGCAGACGCAGAGGTGATCCTGCAATTCCTGAATTGAGCTTAGACCAGATTGAACAACAGCTTACCCTAGCAGTAGAACGGGTGATGTGTGAAGGTAGCTTATATGATCGGGAGTTAGCAGCCCTTGCTATTAAACAATCTTGGGGTGATTTAGTAGAAGCAATCTTCTTGTTACGAGCCTATCGGACAACACTACCCCGCTTCTACTATAGCCAGCCATTAGATACCAGCAAAATGCAGATTCAGCGCCGCATTTCTGCCATTTTTAAAGATGTACCAGGAGGACAAAGGTTAGGGACTACCTTCGACTACATTCACCGTCTACTAGACTTTAAATTGATAGCAGAAGGACAAGTCCCGACAGCACCAGAAGCAGAAGCAATTACAGAATCAGTTCCACGTGTAATTGACACTTTAGATCGTGAAGGCTTGATGCAAGCGGAAGAAGGGCAGGGGAGCAGGGGAGCAGGGGAGCAGGGGGAGCAAGTAAATAATGATTCTCCGTTATCTCCGTCATCTCAACCATTTGATTTAACTCGTCAACCATTAACCTTTCCTGCTGGACGGGATGCGAGACTGCAAAATCTAGCGCGTGCAGATGAGGGTTTTTTGCTATCTCTGGCATATTCTACACAGCGAGGCTATGGCAGAAACCATCCTTTTGCTGGAGAAATTCGTATGGGGGAAGTAGAGGTGGTAATTTGCCCAGAAGAATTGGGATTTGAAATAGCGATCGCAGATATTACTGTCACCGAAGTGCAAATGGTAAATCAGTTTAAAGGTAGTAAAGAATTACCTGCTCAGTTTACCCGTGGCTATGGACTTACTTTTGGTTACAACGAACGTAAAGCGATGTCGATGGCGTTAGTAGATAGAGCAATGCGAGCAGAGGAATTAGGGGAAACAATTCAAGGCCCAGCCCAAAACGTCGAGTTTGTACTTTCCCACTCCGATAACGTGGAAGCACAAGGTTTTGTCCAACACCTCAAACTCCCACACTACATTGACTTTCAAGCAGAGTTAAATCTGGTGCGGAAAATCCGAGGGCAGCAGTTAAATAATCAATCTTCAGAGTTAACGGGTACTGGGGAAGAATCTCAATCTTTAGAACGCGGTGATTTGGTTTTGGAACAAGCGAAATGATTACAGGAATTAACCATATTACTTTGTCTGTCTGCGACTTGGAGAAATCTTTTAGTTTTTATACCGAAATTCTAGGTTGTCAAGCGATCGCTAAGTGGAAAACAGGTGCTTATTTACTGGCAGGTGACTTGTGGTTGTGCCTATCTTTAGATTCCAACACACGCACAAATCCTATGGACGAGTACACTCATATTGCTTTTAGTATCTCTGAAGAAAGGTTTCAAGAATATAGCTATCGCCTCAAAGTTTTAGGAGTCAAACAGTGGAAACAAAATACAAGTGAAGGCGAATCTATATATATTCTTGACCCCGATCACCACAAGCTGGAACTGCATATAGGTGATTTATCTTCCAGAATTGCCGCCACTCAAAAAGCTCCCTATGAAGGCATGAGTTTCTTTGTAAATTCGTAATTCGTAATTCGTAATTCGTAATTAATAAATCTCAAATCAAAAATAGGTGTAAGTCAGTGACAAAAACACAAACTATTCAAATATCTTCAAAATCAACCAATACAAAAATTGCTATCCAAGGAGTAAATGTACTAACTCCCGATGGTTGGCTGGAAGATGCCACAGTTTTAATTGAAGATGGTCAATTTACCAGCATTGATCAGGCCAGTAGTCCTAATGGATTTCATTTGGTAAATGCTCAAGGACTCCAAATGTTGCCGGGAATTATTGACTTACACGGCGATGCTTTTGAAAGGATGATTTGCCCTCGCCCTGGAGTTAACTTTCCTCTACCAATAGCTATCGCAGATAATGACCGCAACCTTTTAGCATCGGGTATCACAACTTTTTACTGCTCAATTACCGACTCTTACGAACCAGGGTTACGCAGCCGAGATTCTGCCCGTGCTTTAATTGACTTCATCTTAGGGGCAGGAAAACAAGTTTTAAATTGCAACCATCGCATTCATATTAGACATGAAGAGGCAAATATTGCCGGACATCAAGAATTGTGTGATTGGATGATATCCGGTCGCGTGCATATTTTGTCTATCAACGATCACCTACCACCCCCAGGAAATCAAAAGAGATTGAGCCGATATCTCAATAGTGTGAAGCAAAGATCATCCATGTCCATAGAAGAAATTGAAGAATTAATCAACCAAGTAACAGAACGGCGACATGAAGGAGACGTGCAAATCGAACAACTGGTGGATTTAGCTCATACCTACGGTATTCCTCTTGCTTCTCATGATGATGATACCTCAGAAAAAGTAATACTAAGTCAACAACGCCGAGTAGCGATCGCAGAATTTCCGGCTACTGTAGACTTAGCTGCTAAGTCTCGTGAATATGGTGCAGCCGTCCTCATGGGTGCGCCTAACTTAGTGCGTGGTGGTTCTCACTTAGGTTTAATGAGTGTCGCTGAGGCGGTAAAAAATAACGTTATCGATTGTCTTTGCTCAGATTATCATTATCCTTCCTTGTTCTATGCACCCTTCAAACTCCAAGAATTAGGCTTAATGTCCTTTGAACAAGCATGGTCATTAGTTTCCAGCCGTCCAGCAGAGGCGGCGGGGATAAGCGATCAAAAAGGTAAAATCGCTCCTGGTTTAGATGCTGATTTCCTGTTGATATCTCCTGATAATTCTTTACTCTCTGCAATTACTGCCATCTCATCCGTATACGTAGCAGGACAAGAAGTTGCTCGATATCAAATTCAATAAATATCCACTCAACAGTCAACAGTCATCAGTTACCTATTATGAAAGCTACCATTGAAAGCATTATTGACCTGTTCACCAAAAAGGGTTCTCAATTGTATGGTGCAGAAGCCGTCAGTCAGCTAGAACATGCCTTGCAATGTGCTAGCCTCGCTGAAATATCAGGCCAAAACCATGAATTGATTACCGCTTGTCTACTCCATGATTTAGGGCATTTAATCCATAACTTGGGCGATAATCCCGCCATCCAAGGCATAGACGATCAACATGAACATCGAGCCATTCCCTTACTAAGTCAGATGTTTGGGTCAGCAGTTACACAACCAATTAGGCTTCATGTCGTCGCCAAACGCTATCTTTGCTCAGTTGTTCCTGAATATTGGGATAGTCTCTCAGCCGCATCCAAACGCAGCTTAGAACTACAAGGAGGCATATTTTCCCCTGAACAAGCAGAGAAATTTATTCAGCAACCTTATGCCCAAGACGCTGTGCAGTTAAGGATTTATGACGACAAAGCCAAAATCACAAATTTGCCAACACCCGATTTAAACCACTTCACCCAATTTATGACCGCCTCTTTAAATAAGCTGTCGCGCATATAAGTTCTATATACATCTTTTCGTATCGTCTGTTAACAGTCATCAGTCAACAGTCATCAGTCATCAGTCAACAGTCATCAGTCAACAGTCAACAGTCATTAGTCAACAGTCATTAGTCAACAGTCAACAGTCAACAGTCAACAGTCATCAGCCTAATGAATATCTCTTCCAATCCCCAATCCCCAACCCCCAATCCCCAATCCCCAGAAGCAGGCTTTAACTTTGCTTATTTAGACGAGCAAACAAAGCGTTCCATTCGTCGCGCCTTGCTAAAAGCTGTGGCAATTCCAGGACATCAAATTCCCTTTTCTTCGAGAGAAATGCCCATGTCTTACGGCTGGGGTACTGGTGGAATTCAGGTAACAGCTGCTGTGATTGGTCAAACTGATGTCTTGAAAGTCATTGACCAAGGAGCAGACGACACCACTAACGCTGTTAATATTCGTCGCTTTTTTCAAAAAGTTTGTGGCGTAAAGACAACAGAACGCACACAAGAAGCAACTTTAATTCAGACTCGCCATCGCATACCCGAAACACCATTACAGGAAGGACAGATTTTAGTTTACCAAGTACCGATTCCCGAACCTTTGCGCTGGCTAGAACCCTCATCGGTAGAGACAGGCAAAATGCACGCTCTAGAAGAATACGGAGCTATGTACGTCAAGCTTTACGAAGACATTACTACACATGGACATATTGCTACATCCTACGACTATCCGGTAATGGTGCATAACCGCTATTTGATGAGTCCTAGCCCGATCCCACGCTTTGATAATCCCAAAATGCAGATGAATCCGGCATTGCAATTATTTGGTGCAGGGAGAGAAAAGCGCATATATGCCATTCCACCATATACCAAAGTCAAAAGCCTGGACTTTGAAGACCATCCCTTCACTGTAGAAAAATGGGATAAAGCCTGTGAGTTATGCGGTTCTACAGAAAGCTACTTAGATGAGGTAGTGATTGACGACCAAGGTGGGCGAATGTGGATTTGCTCAGATACAGACTTTTGTGGGGGACGGATGACTGATGACGGATGACGGTTGACTGATGACTGATGAATGATGAGTATGGACTAATGACTAATGACTAAACCTCTTTTACAGGTTCACCAACTGAGTAAATCTTACGGCGCAATCAAAGCGTGCGATCGCATTTCTTTTAATCTCTTTCCTGGGCAAGTTCTCGGTATTGTTGGAGAATCAGGTTCAGGTAAGTCTACTTTGCTGAGTGCAGTTGCCAATCACATTGCTGTTGATAAAGGTAATGTTACTTATACTACCGGTAGCGGTGAAGACTTAGAAATTTTTCAACTTGCGGAAGCTAAACGGCGGTTGTTGATGCGAACTGAGTGGGGCTTTGTGCAGCAAAATCCCCGTGATGGTCTGCGAATGAAGGTCAGTGCTGGAGCGAATATCGGCGAACGCCTACTAGATATTGGGATACGGCACTATGGCAATATTCGGGATGAGGCTGCCCACTGGCTAAAACAAGTGGAAATTGACCCAGCACGGATAGATGATCTGCCAGTTCACTTTTCTGGGGGGATGCAACAAAGATTACAACTTGCCCGTGTGTTGGTGACGCGTCCTCGGTTGATATTGATGGACGAACCGACAGGTGGGTTGGATGTATCAGTACAAGCGCGGTTATTGGATTTGTTGCGATCGCTTGTCCGCAATTTTAACCTCAGCGTGATTATAGTTACCCACGATATAGGCGTAGTCAGACTGCTGGCACACAGATTATTAGTCATGCAACAAGGACAGGTAGTGGAATCAGGTTTAACTGACCAAGTACTTGATGATCCACAACATCCATACACTCAATTATTAGTCAGCGCTGCTTTAACACCCTGATGTGTTGACTGTTAACGGTTGACGGTTGACGGTTGATTGCTCAACAAAGTGTTTACCGTCATCAGTCATCAGTCATCAGTCAACAGTCATCTATTTTCTTAACTATGCAATCATTAACTCTTAATCATCATCCAGTAAACTTTCCTAGCCAACTACTTTTGCAAGTTGAGAATTTGCGAAAAAGTTTTACTCTGCATCAGCAGGGAGGCATTAATCTATCGGTGTTAGAAGGAGTGTCCTTGAGCGTTAATGCTGGGGAATGTGTCGCCCTTTCTGGAGCATCCGGGAGTGGGAAATCTACATTTATGCGCTGTTTATATGCTAACTATCGCGTTGATAGTGGTTCAGTCTGGATAAAACATCAGGAAGATTGGGTTGATTTGTGTCAACTCGCTCCCCACGAAATTTTAGCAGTCCGGCAGAAAACTATTGGATATGTCAGTCAGTTTTTAAGAGTAATTCCCAGAGTGCCAGCGTTAGAAGTTGCCGCAGAACCACTGTTGGAATTAGGGATAGATATAGATGTCGCACATAACAAAGTTAAAGACCTATTTCATCGCCTCAACCTCTCAAAACGACTGTGGTATCTTTCCCCCACAACCTTTTCTGGAGGCGAAAAGCAACGGGTAAATATTACTCGTGCTTTAGCAGTTGATTATCCAATTTTGCTACTAGATGAACCAACTTCAGCCCTAGACTCTACCAATCGCCAAGTAGTCATTGAACTGTTGCAAGAAAAAAAAGCTAAAGGCTGTGGCTTAATTGGCATTTTTCACGATGAAGAAGTGCGATCGCAACTTTGTAACCGCGAATTAATTTTTAATAGTTGACGGTTGACGGTTGACAGTTAACAGTCATCAGTCATCAGTCATCAGTCAACAGTCAACAATATTATGAGTGAACAGATTTACACTAACTATCGTCTACAACTCCCAGACAAAGAACTGTTAGGTACTTTGGTAGTGCGAAATGGATTGATTGCTGATATTCAGCCAGGAATTGTGAGTCATGGTCAAAATGGACAGGGAGATTATCTATTACCAGGGTTGATTGAGTTACACACCGATAATCTCGAACGCTGCATGTCTCCCCGTCCCGGTATTCGCTGGCCTTTAGAAGCCGCAGCAGTTTATCATGATCGAGATTTAGCCAGTGCAGGAGTAACAACAGTATGTGATGCGATCGCAATTGGTGATGTGGCGGCTGGCTCTCCTCGCTTAACTAACTATGCGCCGATGATTGATGTCATCTCGCAAGGACAAGCCGCCGGACGCTTTTGTGTGGAACATCGAATTCATCTGCGGTGTGAACTGGCTTTTGACAAGGTTTATGAGATTACAGCACAATACGCAGATCATCCTCTTTTATCAATGATTTCGCTGATGGATCATACTCCCGGTCAACGGCAGTTTACCCGGTTGGACAAGTTCAAAGAGTATTACATGGGCAAATACGGTGTTACTCCTGACGAAATTGACGAGTTCATCATCATTCGTCAGCAACAGCAACAACTATATGCACAAAAAAATCGTATGGCTTTAGTAGAACTTACCAAAGCCAAAGGTATTTCCTTAGCAAGTCACGATGATGCTACCGTGGAACACGTCCAAGAAGCGGTGCAAGATGGAGTAGTCCTAGCTGAGTTCCCTACTACATTAGAAGCAGCTAAAGCAGCACACAGCTTAGGATTACAAGTTTTGATGGGTGCGCCTAATTTAGTCTTAGGTGGTTCTCACTCTGGTAATGTTTCAGCTATGGAACTTGTTTTGCACGATTTAGTTGATGTGATCTCTTCTGATTATGTTCCTCAAAGCTTATTACAATCCATTTTTATGATTGCCCATAAGACGGGCAAGCCTATTTACCAAGCTATGCAATTATTTACCAGTAATCCAGCTAAAGCCATTAATGTATTTGGCGATCGCGGTAGTTTGGAGGTCGGAAAAAGAGCTGATGCGATCGCTGTTCATGATGATGGTATCATACCCCGTTTGAGTGCAACTATCTGCCGAGGCAATCGTATTTCTTAAGTTAAAAATATTACATATAAATATAACCTTTATGCTTGATGCGATTTTGTTAGATCGGACTTAAATTCTCAGTTACAGAGGTAGATTCTCAATAAAATCGAAAAGCTCATCCCACCGATGGTTGAAAAAATGGCGTTGTGATGAAACATTTGAACATTTACAAGGACGTATTCTAGCGATGCCTGCGGCGGGCTACGCCTACGCAGATGAAAAAGGACTGATAAATTGGGAGTTTGGCGCGGTTGACGGGTCTTTTTCCCCCTGGGAAAGGAGGGGGTGAAGAAATTGCCTATGGTGGCAAAGGAAAGGGTATCCTCATTCACACTCTGGCTGAGGGCAATGGAATGCCCTTAGCTAATTCCACTACTCCAGCCAACGGAAACGAGAGAGAACAAGTCTTACCTCTACTTGATAAGGTAAAACTAAAAACTTTGAAGCGCGGGCGACCACGTAAGCGAATCAAGGTACTGGTTGCCGACAAAGGTTACGAATCAAAGCAAAAACGTGCTGACCTACGCTTTCCGAGTATTCGTCCTCAAATCCCAAAACGAGTCTGGAAAACTAAGAAAAACAAAGGAAGACCTATTAAAATCTCCGTTCCGAGATTTCAGCAGGAGCGGTGTTTTGCTTGGTATCAACGCAAATACCGTCGTCTCGTTGTTAGATGGGAACGTCAAAAGGTTTATTTGGACGCATTCATTGACCTCGCTACCATTCACTTCTGGATTAACAAAATATTATTAGTGGGATAGGTTCTAGTAAATCCCTGAGAAAGTTTTTGCAAAAGTTCAGTAGGGGAGTAAAATGTCTAACGATTCAACACAAAGTTAGCGATCGCCTTCATGCCTGATTCTCCTTTTCGGTTTTCGATGATTGAACCTGATGCCAAAGCACCCACATTGAAGCGCCTGCGTCAATTAAGCCGACTGCTGGATAATGTTATTACCATTCCTGGCACGCAGATTGGTTTTGGTCTAGATCCAATTATAGGATTAATACCTATTGGTGGTGATTTTTTGGGAATCATGTTTTCTAGCTACATCATCCTAGAAGCGGCGCGGCTGGGTGTATCTAGAGCCACTTTAGGCAAAATGGTTCTGAATGTGATCGTTGATGGCTTGGTAGGCGCTGTCCCAGTTTTGGGAGACTTTTTTGATTTTGCCTGGAGAGCTAACACTAATAATATCAAGCTATTGGAAGATTACTTAAAGTTTCCTAGCCAGCAAAAGAGTGCAGATGGGTGGTTTATCTTTGCAGTTTTGGCTGGATTGTTGCTGATTGCCATTGTCTTAGTAGCATTGCCCGTGATACTAATTAGAATGCTGTGGAATGCCCTAACAGGCGGTTAAAATAATTCGTAATTCGTAATTCGTAATTCGTAATGACGCTCTCTACGAGACGCTAAAAGCGAACGCGGACTCGCTAGCGCTACGCTAACGTAATTCGTAATTAAGTTTTGTAACGGTGATAAACACAAGTGCCACAAAACTTGCCTTGACTCGACAGAGTGCTTACCGAGTGTCTTATTAGTTGCTATGCAACTTAAACCCACAGAATTAGTTAAATTATTTATTGATAACGGAATGAAAGATTGGTGGCAAGCTACCTTTCCTAAAGGGCGGCAAAGTTTAATTATTACTGATGCTAAAGGCTATCCTGTACAAATTTCTTATGGCGAAAAAGGTAAAGGTAAACCGCTAATTTTATTACATGGCATGGGTAGTTGGAGCTATAATTGGCGTTACAGTATAGAACCATTATCTAAATATTTTCGGGTAATTTGTTTTGATGCCAAAGGTTTTGGCTTTTCCGAAAAACCATTGTCTCGGAGAGAACACAATGGTCATCAAGTTATTGAGTTTCAAAGAGTTATTCAGGCATTATGTGATGAACCCGCAGTGATTGTAGCTGAATCTCTGGGAGGATTAGTAGCCCTTGCCCTTGCTCAAGAAAATCCACAGTTAGTCGGGCAGCTTGTAGTAGTAAACGTACCTGTTTTTGCCGAACGTCTACCTCATTGGGCTATGTGGTTACTTGCCCAAACACCCTTGGAAATAATCCAAACAATTGACTCCTTACGTCTGGCATATTTGTTTGCACCTCTATTGAGAGAAATTATGGCTATAGAAAGACGTGGGGTATTATTTGATCCGTCAATTTTGACACAGGAAGATGTCTATTGGATAACTTACCCGTTTATTGAATTTCCTGGTACTATTGCAAAAGTCGCCGAAGAGTTACAAATAGCAGCGCGAGAAATTGAAAATTGGCAAGTAAATAAGCCAAATATGCTCACCCAAATTCAAAATAACCTGAGTGCGATTAAGTGTCCTACACTAATTTTGTGGGGTAAGCAAGATAGCTGGTTTCCTGCTAGTCATGGTGAAAAATTGCATCAGCATATCCCCAATTCTAAATTACAAATTTTGTCTAACTGCTGTCATGATGCTTCAACTGGTGCTTCTGAGGTGTTGAATGCAGCAATTATTGAGTTTTTACGAGATACTGATTTCTAAAGATAGTTCATATTTTGATGAGAGCATCCCAAATATGTAAAATACCTCACAATTACGCACGAGTATTTCAACAATAATTACGAATTACGTTAGCGTAGCGGTAGCGAGTCTGCTTACTCTGTAAGAGTTGCAAGCTACGCTTCTAGCGTCTCGTAGAGAGCGTCATTACGAATTACGAATTATATAAAAAGAGAATGGGAGGAAGCATATCAGTCAGCTTTCAAACTCCCACTCTGCCATTTGCCACTGAAGTGAACAGGAATGTATACAGACGTTGCCCGTTATTTGAGGGCTAATGCGTACTTCAACAACAACGCCCGCACACATTTAATATTCCTGTTGCAGCAAATGCCAAACCTAATTATTGATATTTATCTGCTGAGAAAAATACTCTGCAAATAATTGGTAGAGATAGTTTTTTCTTGTAAATCACTTAGTAGATAGTGTTTTACAAAAGGAATTTGCTTACGTGGTAGTCCCTGATAACAAAACCCTTGAAGTCGTTTATCTTTGTACAATTTAACTTGGTTAATTAGAATCTGGTTGCCATTTTGGCAGGTTTTTAAATTTCCGAATTGCTCGCCTTTCCTATTGCAGCACCATCCGAAATAGATCCAGACTCAGACGACAGAGATTAAGCTCACAGTAGATTCCTAAAAAACTACTGTTGGGCGATAGTATAGCTGTAGATTCTTTCAATTCTCTGATCTACCATGCCAAAACAGTCTATAGGCCTTGATAACCAACTATATAATTACCTTTTATCCGTTTCGCTACGGGAACCGGAGATTCTTTTGAAGTTGCGCCAAGAAACAGCCAGCCATCCCCGTAGCGGAATGCAGATTTCACCAGAACAAGGGCAGTTTATGAGACTACTGGTGCAGCTTATTGGAGCTAAGAAAACCCTGGAAGTTGGAGTATTTACAGGTTATAGCTCACTTTCTGTAGCTTTGGCACTACCAGATGATGGCAAAATTATCGCTGCTGATGTGAGTGAAGAATTTACTGCGATCGCCCGGCGTTATTGGCAAGAAGCCGGGGTTGCCGATAAAATCGATCTGCGATTAGCACCAGCTTTGGAAACTTTAGATCAACTGTTGGCAACTGGCCAAGCCGAGACTTTTGATTTTGCCTTTATTGATGCTGATAAAGAAAATTATGATGGATATTATGAGCGATCGCTGCAATTGGTGCGTCCAGGTGGATTGATTGCTATTGATAACGTTTTATGGTCAGGACAAGTTGCCCAGGAGCAAAATCAAGATGAAAGCACCCAAGCTATCCGGGCGCTCAACGAAAAGTTACATCATGACGAACGGGTTACCCTCTCCCTTATCCCCATTGCTGATGGACTTACTTTAGCAATCAAGCGACCTTAATCCAGTTTGATGCCAACTTACTGTTATAGCTGTTTTTTATTTGTTGGAATAGAGTATGGCTGCACAGATGTGCATTGGTGTCAACTTAACGTGAAAGTCAGCCTAGAAGCAGCTTTTAGATATTGTCTCGTTCCCAGTCTTTGACTGGGAATGCCGTCCTAGAGACTCCGCCTCTCTTGCTGGCGGCAGAGACGCTTTTGAGTTGCATTTCCAGCTTCTTGCTGGAAACGAGATTTGAAAAGGCTTTTAGCTTAAGTTGACACCTAATGATATCTGTTCGCCCCTAGTGCGTTTTCTACTTAGAAGTTGTAACCAACTCCAAATAGTAGCCCTACATCAGTTTGATCCATAAAAGCAGCATTTACAGCACCTGTCACCGTAAATCGATTACCTACAGGAACGTCTACACCACCAGTTAGCAGCAATCCAAAATCAGTGTCGAGATTAGCTTCAATGGCTACGCCAGCACCTACATAAGGAGATATAGAGAAAGTTTGTTCACCCACCGCACCTGCTGTGCGCGGAGAAAAATCTAAAGTCAAGGGAACCAAAAATATTGTATCGCCACCAAACAGCACCGATGGCCGCACTGATATGTTACGTGTCAGACCAATTTTGCTGATCACTGCAAAGTTACCGTCGCTCACAGCTGTATCATTACCGCTCAAACCAATATTACCAGCAACACCGATATAGCTAGGCCCACCAAGAGTGGTTCTACCTGGCGTAACATCAGGCGTTGTACCATTTGTGGTTCCTGTTGGTGGTTGATTTAATTGACTGATGTTAATATCAGGCGGGATCAGGACTTGGTTAATCGCATGAATAACACCATTGCTAGCTTGGACATCCGCCTGGATAACTCTGGCATTATTTACCGCGACTTGATTGTTAGCGCGATCAATTTGAATATTTACAGGTCTTTCTTCATAGGTTTTCAGTTCCCCAGCCGAGAGTTGACTAGAAGTTACTGCACCAGGAACCACATGATATCTCAAAATCTTAATCAATGCTTCTCTGTTCTCTGGTTGCTGCAACTGTTGTAGGGTAGCAGCAGGTAAAGCAGCAAATGCTTCATCGGTGGGAGCAAAGACTGTATAAGGGCCAGGCTGTTGTAGAATATCTGCTAAACCAGCTGTCTTTAATAAAGAAGTCAGAGTTGTCAAAGAAGTACTGGATGCAGCAAGAGAAACAATATCGCTACCTGTTTGAGTACCGCCAGTAGTTCCACCGACAATATATTGAGTAGCTGGAAGATTACTAGCAATGGGTTGCACCCGTCCCTGTCTAGCCAAAGCTTGATATAAGAGTGCCGCAGCTTCAGCACGAGTCAGGGGCTGTTGCGGATTGAGTTGTTTTACATCTGGATAATTAACAACGATATTAGATTGTGTTGCTATTGTCACACTATTAACAGCATAGTTCGGGATGGCTGAAGCATCGTTGTAGTAGGTGCTGAGGTCAGTACTGGTTCCAGTACCGCTAGCAGTTAAACCCAAACCATTTGTTAAAGCAACGATCGCCTGTACCTTGGGTATTTGTTGATTTGGTGAAAACACATTCCCAGGATAGCCTGCCAGAAATCCGGTTTCGTAGGCGTACTGAATTGCAGAAGCCGCCCAGTAGCCAGCAGGAACATCACCAAATCCACCTGCGGTTAATTGCCGAACTCGGTTTTGGTTAGGGAAAGCTTTTTGAAGTAGGGCGGCAAACTCGGCACGAGTCACAGCCTGATTCGGCCGAAAGCTGCCATCAGGAAAGCCAGTAATCACGTTATTGTCAGCTAGGACTTGAATGAAGGGACGCGCCCAATAATCTGAGGAAACATCAGACAAGTTAACTGTTGAAGTAGGCGATGGTGTCGCAGATGGTGTTGCAGGTGATGGTGTCGTAGATGGAACAGTATTTTGAGATGAAGCTGGGGCAGAAATTACGATGGGGGTTATTGTAGCAGCTGTCATTCCCAGAACTAATAAAGCAACCCTTGCTGATGACCAACGAAAGAAACTAAACATAGAAATATCCTCTCTTCAAATTCTTGGATTGACTATTGAAAAAGACTGGATGCAAGGTTAAGTGAATACAAATATCGAGATGATTGTTTGGTTTGCCTCGATATGGAAACCACAAATACAACCATTAACTCTGTAAAATTAAAATGTTGGACATTATGAGTAGCTGCTCTGATATCTCATAACTCATATTTATCCAAATGCTCACCACACATATAAAACTCCTATTTGATTTTTAAAGAAACGCAGATAACACTAATAAGCATAAGCAAGCGTATTGTGGTAATATGGTATGTTGCAAAAATAAAGATAGTTATTGCAAATATGCGGTTTTATCAGTCATAAAATCGCAGTCAAGCAGCAAGATAATTGGCTTTGAATAGCCGTCTCTTTATAATTGCCCAGGAGGGTTAACGCCGTCAAGCTCAATGCATCATCATATTGAGCAACATTTAAAAAATGAAATGTGTCTTGGCGATATACCTGATTATTAAGCTTTGATCAAAATAATACAACTAACTAATGGCTGGATTTCAAGGAAAAACTTTCACTCTTTAGATAGTTGTCTGTGATGGTAAATTTTAAAATACTAGACTGGAAATTAGCGATCGCAATCAAAAATTTGGGGCATGATTTCGTCAAGTTTTTTGCCTAGTGTTTATTTTTTTGCAAAAGACAATTTCATGAAAATGAAGCCACGGATAAACTAGGATTTTTGAAAGGTGGCTAATTTGTGTCAATCTTGCTCATAACTCCTCTGGAGGTAGGGCAACAAATCCGCTTTTGACTCCACGCTAGGAGCTACGCATTGATAAGAAAGACTAAATATAGCGCTTCTCGGTTGAGTCCAATACAGACCTAACCCCCAGCCCCTTAAGAGCTAGCGTTGGGGAGTAAAATTCAAAGCTTCTCTCCTTTTAGGAGAGAGGTTTAGAGAGAGGTCAAAGTGTATTGCTTCCATTCGAGAACCGCTATATAGGTGATTTAAAAAACCATATCTGTGGTTCGCATTTTGAGCCAGTCAGAAGCATTACTTAGTCTTGACCTAGCAAATCTGCAATTGAGGTTAGTAATTCAGTTGGTTGTACTGGTTTAGCAAGGTGTTTCTGGAAACCAGCTGCTAAGACTCGATCGCGATCGCTTTCTCCAGCATAGGCGGTAAGAGCGATCGCAGGAATTTCCCCTCCCTCCTCCTTTGGCATTGCTCTGATGACCCTAATCAGGTTGTAGCCATCCATCTCTGGCATTCCTAAATCACTGATTAATAGATTAGGTACAGTCTGGGCGATGAAAGCCAGCGCCTCTTTTGCCGATGCTGCAACAGTTGTCAGCGCTCCATTCTGTTGTAGCAAGAAGTGCAAAAACTCCCGTGTGTCAGCATCATCATCAACAATCAATATCCGTAGTCCGCTAAGAAGTGACGAGTTAAATTTCTCCCCCACTCCCCCAATCCCCTGCTCCTCTGCTCCCCTGTTCCTCTGCTCCCTCGCTTCCCCACCCTCCTTCATCAGAGGCAGCCTAACAGTAAAAATTGCTCCCTGTCCAATTCCTGGACTATCTGCTGTGACAGCCCCACCATGCAACTCTACCAAGTGACGAACTATTGCCAATCCCAGTCCCAGACCACCAAATTTTCTGGTTGTGCTGCTATCGGCTTGGCGAAAATATTCAAATACGTGGGGTAGGAATTCAGGTGAAATACCTAGTCCTGTGTCTTTAACTTGAATTAGTGCTGAGTGGGAAGTCAATTCCCGGCTCAATGATAGGCTGACTTCTACTGAACCATTCGGGGGAGTGAACTTGACAGCGTTCGAGAGTAAATTCCCCACAACTTGCTGTAAGCGATAATAATCGCCTAACACTTTGCCAACATTGGGGTCAAGCTGTATTTTTAACTGGATGGATTTGGTTTCTGCTGTTAACCGGACTGTTTCTAATGCAGCATCAATTACCGATACCAGGTTAACAGCAGCAAAAGTCAGATTCAATTTACCGCGAATAATTCGGGACACATCTAGCAATTCATCAATTAATTGAATCTGCAATTGAGCATTTCTTTCAATGGTTTCTAAAGCACGATTTGTAGTAGCTTCATCAAATTTGCGACTTTTGAGTAGCGATGACCAACCAAGAATCGGGTTAAGGGGCGATCGCAATTCGTGGGAGAGAATAGCAAGAAACTCATCTTTGTTGCGGTTTGCCTGTTTGAGTTCCTCTGCTTGTTGTCTAAGTGCCTTTTCTAATTGCTTCCTGGGGGTTAGGTCAAGAATAAAACAGATCCAAGATGCCGGATCTCGCTCCACTAAAGCACCACCAATTAGTATGGGAATACGGGAACCATCCTTGCGGATGTATTCTTTTTCATAGGGTGTACATACCCCAACCGTTAAAAGTTGCTCTATCCCTTGCTCATCAAGAGCGTGATATTCAGGCGGGGTGATATTTTTTCTGCGTACCTGACCCGCCAAGAGTTCCTCTCGGCTATAGCCCACCATTTCTAAAAAAGCCTCGTTCGCCTCAGTAATGTAGTTAGGAGTGGCGAACATAATGCCAATAATGTTGGAATCAACTAATCGCCTTAATTGAGTTTCGCGCTGGCGCAAATTATTTTCTGCCTGTTTGCGCTGGGTAATATCCTGGGCAGTACCCATCAAGCGGACTGCATTACCCTCGGCATCGTAAAAGACACGACCTTTAGCAGCAATCCAATGAATGCTACCATCAGACCAAACGCTGCGGTATTCTATGTCACACTCAACCTTTTCTTCAAAAGAGCGAGCGATCGCTTCATGGATGCGTTGACGATCTTCTGGATGTATACAGTTGAGGAAAATCTCATAGCCCATTTCGGCTTCTGGGGACAGTCCAAACAACTGCTTACACTTCTCTGTCCAAATTAACTCCTTGGTGGTGATATTCCAAAACCACATACCCAGTTCCGCAGCGGTAGTGGCCAATCGAATCCGTTCTTCACTCTCGCGCAGGTTTGTTTCAATTTGTTGGCGTTCGTGCAGCGCAGCTTGCTGTTCAGTAATATCAGTACTAGCACCAACTACCCTAACTACCTGACCATTTGCATCCCTGACAGCAAAACCCTGGTCTTGTACCCACAAATAGCGACCATCCTTGTGACGAATTCGATACTCGATGCTATATCGGTTTCCAGTAAGCATACTAGCCATGAACTGGTCATTAACTATTTGTTGGTCATCGGGATGGATGCGTTCTTGCCACCATTCGGAGGTAGGTTCAGCTTCTTGTTGTGTGTAGCCAAAAACCTGGGTTAAACCCTGAGTTCTCTCCACCGTATTTGTATGAACATCCCAGTCGTAAATTAGGCAATTAACCGCCGCCGCTGCTAGCTCAAACCTTTCGTTACTTTGCCGTAGGGAAATTTCTATGTGTCGTCGCTCTGTAATATCAAAAGCGATCCCCAAAAGATATTGCGGTAATCCCTCAGCAGTTCTGCTGTAGAGAATGTCATAACTACAAAACCAGCGCCACTCTCCATTAGCGTGTCGAATTCGGTATTCAAAGCTGATGACTTCGCCCTGAGGAGCAGAATTAAATTTTTCAAAATAGCTAGGGAGTCTAGCCAAATCTTCAGGGTGTAGAAGTTGGGTAAATAACTCCTTTCCCATTGCCTGGATTTCTGCTGGTGTGTAGCCCCAACCTTGAGCAATTTTGTAATTAACGTAAGAATTTCGTTGCTCAATTAGGTCATAAATGTAAAGTATCCCCGGAAGAGTGCCAGCAATTTGTTGAAGCAGACGTTGACTATCCCACTGTGGCTTAAATTGATCTGCATCAACTTGTTGAAGATCTTGAGCATAGCTACGGTTTTCCTCAAGCTGTGCGTGCTTAGATTCTGTAATATCCGAAAAATTTGTAACGATCGCGTAGGGAGTGCTTCCTCCAGCTTGGAATAGAGGTTGTGAAGACAACAATAGCCAGACTAGCTCACCATTTGGCTTATAAAAGCCACATACTACATTCAAGCAAGGTTTACCTGTTTTGCAGGCAACGATCGCTGGGTGAGTCTCACTGGGCAAAGGAGAACCATCTTCATGAATAAATTGCCACTTGGAATTAAGCAAATTTTGCCCTACAAGCTGTTCTGCGGTCAGTCCCAGAATGCGATCGCAAGTTGCACTGCAAGCCTGGATAGTGCCATCAGCTAACTGAAGCACCATTCCCTCTTCTACCAGCGAATAATTTGCTTTGTTACTAACTTGCCGATTCAGCAGCTTCTCATTAGCCAGCTGGTTTTGAGATTTTTCCGCGTCTGGCATTCTAAAAAGATAAATAAATTTAAATAAGATTCAGCGGCTCATACTTACATAAATTTTAGGGCAATTTCTTCCAACTTTAGGCTGAATATAGCTGATTAGCGAATTGGCATTATGGCTGGGGACTTAAGGTGTTTCAGTTAATCTAGTTTTAGAGTATCTGAACTAGACCTCTTGCAAAAAGCACTTTTGCAAGAGAGGAAAAAGGTTAAAGGTTAAAGGGGAAGGGGACAATACAGAACCTTATCCCCTTTCCCTTTTCCCGACTTATGTAAGAAGTCTAATGTACAAAAGTTGATTATGTGGATGCAACCTTTACAGGAGATGAGATCGTGAGTAATTTGGGTAAGAAAAGATTGGAAGCTGTTTTAGCGATCGCTACTTACTCTATTGGTAACGCTACTGCTTCAGCTGCACCAACCCCTGGCGGAGAAATTCCCAAACAAATTGTGTTAACTGCGTCTGATGTGGCTATGTACACCACTATCTGGAAAATCTATTTTCAAGAAGATTTATCCAATCAAGGAGTTTTAGATATGTTGGCAGAGTTGGGTTTAGTCACCCTTGCTGCCACTGGAACTGCTTATATTGTTGGCAAAATCACTACAGCGATCGCCTGTGAGATCACAGACTGGCTAGGCCCGGTGGGATGGGTTATTGCAGCAGCAATTGCTACTTCTATCACTGGTTTATTTACTGCTACATGGGCACTCTATTGCGATCGCGTTTATTCTCAAAGAAAACCTCAACCAATTTAACTTTACTTCAGCAAAAGTTGCTGTCCAGATCCCCGATTTCTTCAAATCAACATCCCAGCAATACAAGCGGTGATAAAACCCGCTAACAATCCGCCAATCATTGACCTTACACCCATGCGAGCTAAATCATGCTGGCGATTAGGTGCTATCCCAGCAATGCCGCCAATGGTAATTCCTATTGAACCTATATTTGCAAAATTACATAAGGCATAGGTCGCAATAATTACTGCGCGTTGGGAAATTTTACCGCTTTCGATTAGTGCCTTTAAATCCAAAAAAGCAATAAAGTCATTCAAAATTGTCTTTGTACCTAATAAAGCTCCAACTTGCCGACAATCAGCCCAAGGTACGCCCATCAGCCACGCCACGGGAGCCATAACAAAAGACAAAATCCACTGTAATGACAGTTGCTGTAAGCCCACAAATGCCCCCAACCATCTCAGCAGTGCATTGAGAGCAGCTAATAATCCCAAAAAGGCGATAATCATCACCCCAACATTAACTGCTAGCTTCACGCCGTCAATTGCTCCGGTAGTAGCAGCATCAATTACATTTACATAATTGGTTTTTAGATCCACTTTTGCTTTACCAGCCGTCTCTGATATTTCTGTTTCTGGATACAGTAATTTTGATACCACCAGCGATGTGGGAGCAGTCATAAAAAAAGCAGCAATCAGGTGTTCTGCGGGTATCCCAAAGGAAAGATATGCCCCTAGAACTCCACCCGCAATTGTGGCAAAACCACCCGTCATCAAGGCATGAAGTTCGGATTGCGTCATCTTCGCTATATATGGTTTAACCATCAGCGCCGACTCTGTTGGCCCCAAAAAGATGTTACCTGCACAGGATAAAGATTCAGAACCCGATGTTTTCATCGTCTTCATCATTACCCACGCCATCACGTTTACGACTCGCTGTAAAATGCCGTAGTAATACAAGACGCTGACGAAGGCAGAAAAAAAGATAATTGTCGGCAGCACTTGGAAGGCAAAGAAATGATCCTTAAAATTTTCTCCAAAGACAAATTTTGCACCCACATCAGAAAATGCTAAAAATTGGCTGACAAAATCTCCTAGGGATTTAAACACATTGAAACCCCAAGGAGTTTTAAGAATCACCAGCGCAAACACAAATTCCAACCCCAAGCCCCACGCCACTAAGCGCCAACGCACCGCTTGACGATTAACAGAGAAGGCGTAGGATATACCAATAAAAACTAGAATTCCCAACGCAGAAATGGCGCGTTCCATGTTTACTCCCGGAAATGTATCGCTAAGGCATATGGTCACAAAGCATACATAAAAATAGGCGTATTTTTCTGGTTTTGTAGTCAATTACTAGAGTTTTGATGCTGTAATCAAGGATTTAGCGATCGCACATTTATATCTTGTTACAAAATTGTCTCGCCAAACGTTAAGCACATTTGTATTAATGGGAACAATCAATGTAAAGAGGAAAAATTAATTTTGTAGGAAAAAAACTATGGTGGCACTAACCGGTTATCAAATACATGAGCTAATTTATTCTGGCTCAAAAACCCTAGTGCATCGCGGCATTAGAGAATCAGATAAAATGCCAGTAGTAATCAAACTGTTGCGGCGTGAGTATCCTACATTTTATGAACTTGTGCGGTTCCGCAATCAGTACACCATTGCAAAAAATCTAAATATTGATGGAATTATCAAAACTTATAGCCTGGAGAACTATCAAAACAGCTATGCCTTAGTCATGGAAGATTTGGGCGGTATTTCTCTTCAAGAAGAGATGGCGAGGTGGAAAGATACGGGGATGGGAGGAACTGCTGATGGGTTGCAGGCATTTTTTCACATTGCTTTGCAAATAGTCTCCATACTTGATGGACTGTATCACAACCGAGTGATTCACAAAGACATCAAACCCGCCAACATTTTGATTAACCCCACCACAAAAGATATAAGACTCATCGATTTTAGTATCGCTTCGTTACTTTCCAGAGAAACGCAAACTCTCAGCAATCCAAATATTCTGGAAGGGACATTGGCATACCTTTCTCCCGAACAAACTGGACGAATGAACCGGGGAATTGACTACCGCAGCGACTTTTATTCTTTGGGTGTCACCTTTTTTGAACTCCTCACCGGCCAGTTACCTTTCACATCTGATGAACCGATGGAGTTGGTGTATTGTCATTTAGCAAAACTTCCTCCACAGGTGCATAGTCTCAATCCCAACATTCCCCCAATTCTGTCTGAAATTATCGGTAAACTGATGGCGAAAAATGCCGAAGACCGCTATCAGAGTGCATTGGGGTTGAAGTATGACTTAGAAATTTGCTGTCGTCAGTGGCGAGAAACTGGCAGTATTGATGTCTTTGAGTTAGGAGTGCGAGATATTTGCGTAGGCGTAGCCAGTCGTAGACATCGCTTTATCATCCCAGAAAAACTCTATGGACGGCAAGCAGAAGTAGAGAGTTTACTCGCAGCATTTGACAGAGTAGCACAGGGAAGCACTGAAATGATTTTGGTAGCAGGTTTCTCTGGTATTGGTAAAACTGCTGTTGTTAATGAACTCCATAAACCAATTGTGCGATCGCGTGGTTATTTTATCAAAGGGAAATATGACCAATTCCAACGCAACATTCCCTTTTCAGCTTTTGTACAAGCATTTCGGGATTTAATGAGGCAATTGCTGAGTGAAACCGATACCCAACTTGAACAATGGAAAACCACAATTCTGACAGCTTTGGGTGAGAATGCTCAAGTAATTATCGAAGTTATTCCCGAACTAGAAAAAATTATTGGACGACAACCGCCAGTACCTGAACTTTCAGGAACTGCTGGACAAAATCGCTTTAATTTACTGTTTCAGAAATTTATCCAAGCTTTCACAACCAAAGAACATCCTTTAGTGATATTTCTAGATGATTTGCAATGGGCAGATTCAGCATCTTTGAAGTTTACACAATTGCTGATGAGTAAAGCCGGAATTCACTATATGTTAGTGATTGGTGCTTATCGAGATAATGAAGTACATCCAGCACATCCGCTAATGTTTACATTAGGAGAAATCTATAAAAATAAGGCAAGTATTCATACTATTACTTTAGCTCCTCTCAAGCATAGAGATTTAAATTATATAATTACTGATGCTCTAAAATGTAACTTAGAAGTTGCCCTACCTCTCACAGACTTAGTATATCAAAAGACTCAAGGTAACCCCTTATTTACTAATCAGTTTCTCAAGTTTTTACACGAAGAAGAGTTAATTAACTATAACTTTGACATGGGTCATTGGCAATGTGATATTGCTCAAGTGAGAGCATTAGCATTTACTGATAATTTGGTAGAGTTTATGGTGTTTCAGTTGCAGAGACTACCAGAAGCAACTCAAAAAGTTTTGCAGCTAGCAGCTTGTATTGATAATCAGTTTGACTTAGCAACTCTCGCAATTGTTCATGAAAAATCTCTAGCGGAGACAGCAGCAGACTTATGGAAAGCTTTGCAAGAAGGTTTGGTTATACCTACAACTGAAGTTTATAAGTTTTATCAACAGGAATCAGCAGAATCTATCATTACTTCTGATTCCTGGATGGTGGATTCTGGTTATTGTTCCTATAAGTTTTTACATGACCGCGTTCAACAAGCTGCTTATTCTCTAATTCCTGAAGATCAAAAACAGACAGTACACCTCAAAATTGGGCAATTAATGTTGAGGAAAATTTCGTCTGAACAGCGCGAAGAACATCTCTTTAAATTAGTTAATCAGTTAAATTTTGGAGTTGAACTAATTACTCAGCCAGAGGAACGATAAGAACTGGCAAAATTAAATTTAACTGCAAGTCATAAAGCCAGAATTTCGACTGCTTATGAAGCTGCTGTAGAGTACACAAATTTTGGGATTGGGTTACTCACAGAAGATTGTTGGCAACATCAGTATGAGTTAGCTTTGACACTATACTCAACATCTGCCGAAGTAGCCCATCTTAACGGTGATTTTGAACAGATGGAAGAATCGGTAGAAGTAATCTTAGAAAATGGCAAAACACTGATTGACCAAGTTAAAGCCTACGAAGTCATAATCTTATCTCAAGTAGCACAAAACAGAATGTGGGAAGCGATAAAAACGGGACTCCAAGTTCTCAAACTATTAGGCATAGAACTTCCCGAACAGCCAATACCAGCAGATATTCCCCGTGGACTACAGGAGACACAATTAGCTTTAGAGGGTAAAGCTATTGAAGACTTACTAGAATTAAAATTAATGACTGAGCCAGATAAGTTAGCAGCTATGAATATCTTGACAAATATTGCTGCTGCTGCTTATTTAGTTATCCCAGAACTCTATCCTCTAATATTGTTTAAACAGGTTAATTTATCGATCAAGTATGGCAATACTGCTAATTCTCTCTATGGTTATTCGTGTTATGGACTGATTCTGTGTGCTGTTGTTGGAGATGTTGAATCTGGTTATCAGTTCGGTCAACTAACTCTCAGATTATTAGATAAATTGAATGCTAAAGAGTTCATAGCTAAGACTTATACAATTGTCTATGGTTCTTTGAATTCTTGGAAAAAGCATGTTATGGAAATTTTGCATCCTATACGATTAGGCTATTCTAGTGGAGTAGAAACAGGAGATTTAGAATTTGCAGGTTACTGTGCATGGATTTATTCGTTTAATTCATATTTAGCTGGAAAAGAATTATCTTCTCTGGTACAGGAAATAGCGAATTATAGTCAAGGACTCGCGCAACTTCGCCAAGAACCATCTCTACATAAAAATGAACTCTTTCGGCAGGTAGTGCTTAATTTACTTTCAAAAAATCAAAATCCTTGCCGTTTAATTGGTGACGCTTACAATGAAGAAACGATGTTGCCAATTCATCAGCAAGGTAATGATCAAACCATAATCTGTTTCTTGTATTTTAATAAATTGGTTCTCTGCTATTTATTTTCTGAGTATACTCATGCTATTGAAAATGCTGAATTAGCACAAAATTATTTAGAAAGTGTTCTTGGAAGTATTACTGTTCCTTTATTTTATTTTTATGATTCTCTGAGCCGATTAGCTGTTTATCCAGATGCTTCTGAAGATGTACAAGAAATCATCCTCAAACGGGTTACAGATAATCAGGAAAAAATGCAGAATTGGGCGCATTATGCGCCGATGAATCATTTACATAAGTTTCACTTAGTAGAGGCTGAACGCGATCGCATTCTTGGTGAATATATTCAAGCAATGGAAATGTACGATCGCGCCATTCAGGGAGCCAAAGAAAACGAATATATCCAAGAAGAAGCTCTTGCCCACGAACTCGCTGCCAAGTTTTACTTGGGATGGGGTAAAGAGCAAATTGCCCAAAACTATTTGACAAACGCTTACTACCGCTATGTTCGTTGGGGCGCTAAAGCTAAAGTCTATGACTTAGAACAACGTTATCCTCAATTACTCGCCCCGATTTTGCAATGGGAAAAAATTCGCCTCAATCCCACGGAAACAGCATCTACTCTCCATAGCATATCCCTGTCTAATTTTACTGCTGGTACAACAATTTCTTCCAGTAGCACCAACATTTCAGAAGCTTTGGATTTAGCAAGTGTTCTCAAAGCCTCTCAAGCACTATCTAGCGAAATTCATTTAGAGAAGTTGCTTTCTACATTAATGCAAGTGGTGATGGAGAATACCGGAGCGAAAAAATCTGCTTTAATTTTACTCAAGGATAATATTTGGGTGATCGAAGCAATCGCAACATTTCAGAAAGTGCCAACTATTCTGCAATCTATTCCCATTGAGTTTAGCCAAGATCTCCCTCTAACTCCAATTAACTATGTCAAACGCACCTTAGAAACATTGGTAATTGATGATGCAACTGTGAAAAATCCCTTCATTTCCGACTCATACATTATCCAACAACAACCCAAGAGTTTGCTGTGTACCCCAATTCTCCATCAAGGTAAGTTAATCGGCATTCTTTACTTAGAAAATAATCTAATTGCTGGAGTATTTACCCATGATAGACTCCAAGTGATAAATCTATTATGTTCACAAGCTGCCATATCTTTAGAAAATGCTTCTCTCTATCAGCGATCGCAAGATAATTCCCAACAATTAGAACACTCACTTACAGATTTAAAGCAGATGCAACTACAACTTGTGCAAAGTGAGAAAATGTCAGCATTGGGTAATTTAGTTGCAGGTGTAGCCCACGAAATCAACAATCCTGTAGGCTTTATTGCAGGTAATATCCAACCTGCCGTTAATTTGGTTGAAGATTTGTTTCACCTCATTGATCTCTATCAGGAAAATTTTCCGAATCCGGGTATAGAAATTGAAGAAGAAATTGCAGCCATTGACCTAAAATATATCCGAGAAGATTTGCCAAAATTGATTTCTTCAATGAAGTTAGGTATTGACCGCATTCGGAGTATTAGCAACAGTTTGCGAACCTTTTCAAGAGCAGATACAGAACACAAAGTTGCTTTTAATATTCACGAAGGTATTGACAGCGCAATTTTAATTCTTAAGCATCGTTTGAAAGCATCGGAGACTCATCCAGATATTCAAGTAGTCAAAAACTACGGAAATATATCTTTAGTAGAATGCTTTCCTGGACAACTCAATCAGGTATTTATGAATTTATTAGCTAATGCCATTGATGCTTTAGAAGAATCTAATATTGGGCGTAATTTTCACGATATTAATAATAAAATTGAGATTAAAACTTGTTTGAGTGAAGACAAAGATCATGTTTTAATTTCCATTCAAGATAATGGTATGGGAATGTCTGATGAAGTCAAACAAAAGATTTTTGATCATTTATTTACAACTAAATCTGTAGGTAAAGGTACAGGATTAGGATTAGCGATCGCCCGGCAAATTATTGTAGAAAAACATGGCGGTACTCTGGAGGTTAATTCTGTACAGGGAGAAGGTACAGAATTTGTGATTCAAATTCCGATTTAACTCTCCTGGCGTGGGTAGCCAAAGCTGAGATGGCTGCCAATGATTGTGTAGAAATCATTTGGGGCGTGTGCAGCACCCCCTGCACAACCTGGAACCTTACACTTATCGCTAACAATTTGGGCGACTTTGTAAAGCTTAGTGGTGTGTGGTGTCATGTCCCATCCTTCGCCACCATAGCTGCTTGTGGTTTTTTCAATATTATGCAAAACAACCACTTCCAGCCGCCAACCATTGATTTTGCACTCGCCCAAGCGATAAATTTTAGATAATGCCGGATCTGATAAAGCTAGACGTAACTCTCTTTCTATTTGCGTGAAATCAGGCTTTTCTGGCTTCATCTGCAAGTAAGCAAGCAGTTCTGTGGCTGATGTGCCAGTTCTAAAAAACACTGGTGCATAACCGTCTCCTCCAGAAACGACTCTCCAATCAACTAAGGTGAGTTCTGGTGATTGCGCCAGCGCCACAATCAGTGAAGTATCAGCTTGGTTATCTGTACCAGTTATGCCACCATAACCAGACTCAATGCCAAAATTGCGATCGCAAACACCAATAATTTGCCAGATATAGTGTGCAACAGTAACTATCGGTTCATCTCTTTGTATACCCGACATGACTTCAGTATAGTTGCTCTGGTCAACATACAAATCGTAAGAACCTGGAGTATTGGAGTTTCCACATGGCGCATTGATTAATTTGCCAACAAAATGGCAGTGTTCAAAGCAGCCAGACAGTGGATGTTGGCGCACCAAAGCAGCAAGGCGTTCAGCATCAGATGGAGCAAAAGTGGCACTGAAGTAGTAATGAGGGCCTTGGCCGCACTCTTTGATTTCCCAGAACCAATCCTGAAATGTACCCATTATCTAAAGATATACACAACGAAATAAGACCAAGATAACTGGTGACAGATAACATTGAACACCCACGATATAACCTCTAGGCGATCGGTTTCAGTTTCTCCATCTTGGCTTTACGAGCAACATATCTGAGAATTATTCTCCTAATATCTGCTTTCTTAAAAACTCACTTTTCTCTTGAGATAAACGATAAATTGTAGGTTCAGCTTTTCCAATTATATGACCTTGCACATAGCTAATACCTAATTTTTTCAATTGATTTAGTGTAACTGGTGAATTCTCATCTAATCCCTCAACAATTATGCTTGCTGGGTTGAGTGGATTGGTTGTTGAAACTATTTGTTGAACAAACTGGATAATAACATTAACTGGTTCGTGATAAAGAATTTCACGGTCAATTTTTACATAAGGCGGATTAAGTCCTGCTAATCGAGATACGGACGCATAACCAACTCCAAAATCATCAATCCCAAATTTAATTTTTAACTCTTGAACATATTTAGACAATCTAATTCTGAATGTATCTAAAGGAGATTTAAGCTTCACTCCATCCTGATAAATTGGCAAGTCAGCTTTTTCGGAAATCTCTAAAATTAGTTTTTTGGCTGTAATGTGATTGCTTGTTCCTTCTTTAACAATCTCACGAACCGTCTCAAAATAGGCGGTTCGCATCAGAGACTCTGGATACACATTAACTGATAGAGGTAGTATTTCATGAGATCTACTTTGTTTTGCTTCAATCAATGCTCGTCTATAGCTATCAGTTGCCCTATTGAGAAGAACTTGGTCTAACTCAATTGTAAATTTACGTCCCCATAACTCAGCAGCATAGAATAGATCAACAGGAGCTATCAAGCTATCTGGATCACGAGCAAGAGCTTCCCAACCACTAATTGAAAATGTATCTAAGTCAAGAATAGGTTCAAAATATATAACAATTTTAGCTAGACGCTCACAAAAAAGATGAAACCTTTTCTCATAGAAAGAAAAAGGAACAAATCCGTAATTCTTTTTCAAATTGTCAAGAATTGTTGCCTCAACTCTTGTAGGTTGGAGATATAATTCCTGGCTAGCTTCATAGAAACTAGATATGATTGTACAGTAAGCATCGCTAAGTAAATAAGAATCTTTTAATAAACCACAAACTAATATAAACTCATTATCCAAGGTATCTAAAGGTATCAATATAAAAGCTTTAGATACTGATTCTTGATCATCATAATGAATTCTATAAATACCCTGATGATCTGAAGTAAAAATAGAGTTAATTGGAATATTAGAAAGAATTTTGTTTTTGAGAATATTCCCATAAGCATCATCATCAACAATTTCACTAAAATTGCTTTGTGCTTTTATATTCCAAGTATTTTGATTTTCGACGCGATGCATTACAAACACTAAGTCTGCATCCGAAGTTTGTCTAATAACTTCAAGAATAAAACTTTGAACTGTAGCTGCTCTATCTCCACTGTTATGAGATAAATATTTACCAGAATATTCTCCTAATCGTTCAGCTAATCTGCTAATAAAGGATTCAAAAGGTTGTAATAAGCTTGGGATAGGATTATAGTACCTAGTATTACTTAGCTTTTTAGAGTATTCTAATTTAATTTCTCCGATGTGAATCTTGGTCTGAATTGTTTCTAAAACTGGAATGGGCATAGACTTTGCTTTCGCTAATATGATTTCAAAGCCCTTATCTCTGAGGACAATGATTTTAGGAGTCATACTAGGAAGAACTTCTCTGATTTTGCTAGTAGCATACTCATGAAGCTCTAATATTGATACTTGTCCATCTTTATTAAGATCGCCTGTTCCTGTTTCTATGCCTTCTACTAAATAACGAGTATAGACAGATAGTTCTGAACCTTGTTGCTCAAAAGCATACTCAGTAGAACTGGAGGATGTCAGAACGACTCTTCCTTCTGAACCTAGTTGTCCTTGTAAATCAACGGAATCGTCATTCTTAGCAGATAGGCTTGGATCGAATGCTCCACTAAAACAGCAATCGAGTATGATTACCTGCCGCTTCGCACGGCTACGTTTCATTACTTCATGAATAAAGGTTGCAGGTACAGCAGTTGACCGTACTAATTCTCCCTTTGGGGTTTTCTTTGTTGCGCGAGTTGCAAAATATAAATTACCAGTGTCATCCTTAATACCATGCCCAGAAAAATAGAAAAGTATTAAATCTTCTTTAGTTCGCTCTGAGAAAAGTGCTTCAATTTCGTACTGCATTGTCTGGGGATCAGGATTTTTTAAACTCTTTAGCTCGTTAAAATCTCCCATGTCAGGGTCTTGTAAAACCCGACGTAATGCTTCAATATCTTTCGTTGCGGCTGGTAGAGAGCTTAATCCAGGTTCGTATTCATCGACTCCAATTAACAGTGCTATTTTTGCCATTTTAATATCTTTATATTGCGGTAAAAAACAAAATTGTTTGCTGCTTTTATAGTCCTTTTATTTATCTGCTATAAACTCTTGAGCAGCTTTAATAGCAAGTTCTAATTCTTCTCGACTATGAGCAGATACTTTTAATTTCCTACCGTTTGCCTCTACCTCTAGCTGAATAGACTTTTCGCCAAGACGATCACCCAAAAACCTGAATAATTTTTTTGTATTATCTACATTGAATTCTGCTGTTAACATTCCTACTAAAAAACCACCTAAAGCTTTATTGCCTTCTGGAGGATTGGGATCGTGTACACGAGCAACATTTTCTATTTCATCCATCTCTTTCAGTTCAGCTATGAACGATTGAACCTGCTCATCTTGCTCTGTAGGATCTAAATTTAGATCGTTGAAATTGAACGTAAGTCTTACATTAGATTTATTCGCCATTCTTTTTTGCCTTATTCTATTCATTTATAAGGGGTTGTTTGAAAAGTGTTTCCCTGTGACTTGAGGCACTTTTATATCCCCCTCAACCCACGCCAAGGGAGAAGACCGCGCTGGCTCCCCTTAAAAAAGGGGAAACCGGAGTCAAAGTCCTCCTTTGCAAAGGGGATTTAGAGGGATATAAAACTTTTGATACCGACCAGGGGACTTTTCAAACATCTTCTAAGGGTAATCTACGTAATTGCTTTTTTATGGCAGATTGTAGCCCATTAATATTACTTAATAAAGTAGGGTATCAAAAATTATACGATTTAATTCTAGCTTGACCATAAACCGGATTTATCACTCGTGAGAAAAACCATTTACATAATCTGGATGACAAATGATTTTTTTGATACATCACTAGCTTATATTCAAGATCAGAAGTATACTACGTACAAACCCTAGAAAACTAGATAAATAAAGCACATTGTATTGGATTGTACGGAAATTATAATGATGTAGAAATAAAATTAAACAGGTCAAAATTAGGCTTGAAAAAAACTAGAAGCAGAGGGACTAGTTGAATTAACACAATTTTTAACTCTGCTTCACTTGCGATCGCAGTTTCACAACCCCATAACCGTCCGATAATGAGCCTCTATTTGCGCGACGGTTTCAGACTTGCGTTTTGTCTCCCATTGACTACGATTAAATAATTCTTGTCGTAATTCATCAACGTTAATTGTTGTCACTTTCCCATCAGCAACAATTTGCCTACCATTTACCCAAACACTATCTACAACATTACTAGGACGACCTAAAACTAACAACCCAATGGGATCTGTACGGGGTAATAATGATAAATTGGTGAGGTCATAAAGCACCAAATCTGCTTGTTTCCCCACAGTTAGGGAACCGAGTTTATCTGCTATATTCAGTCCCTTTGCGCCTCCCAAAGATGCCATTTCTACTGCTTGACGCGGTGTAACCCAGGATTGATAATCGGAGTCTGTAATATTATGTAAGATAGAACCCATTTTGATGGCTTCTAGCAAGTCTTGGGAGTCATTACTCGAAGCTCCATCGCAACCAAAAGTTACATTTACTCCAGCTTGGCGATATTTTAAAATTGGGGCGATGCCACTACCTAAACGCAGATTACTTAAGGGATTATGGACGACTGTAGATTGAGTTTCGGCAAGGATGGCGATATCAGCATCATTCAACCAAACACAATGGGCAAGAGAAGTACGATCGCTCAAAAACCCGATTCGTTTCAAATGTTCCACAGCAGTACAACCGTACTTTTCTTGAGCGAGTTTTTCTTGTGCCCTGGTTTCGAGTAAATGGGAGTGACGGCAAAGATTATAGCGATCGCTTAACTCAGTACACCCTTCAAATAAAGCATCAGTACACAATTGAATTCCCGTTGGTGCAACTAAAATATTTATACCCTCATCTGGGCGATGAAACTGTCTCACCGCTTCTTCGATGATTTCCAAAGTTGCCGCAGTTGAGCGAAAATAAGGTTCATGAGTTTGGGTTGATTCCCCTGATGGCATACCTGCGGTGAGGGATTCATCTTGAATTAAGGGGGCGATAAAAGCGCGAATTCCCACTTCTCTGTAAGCGCGAGTGGCAATGGCGATCGTTTCTAACTCAAGTCCGGGAATTAACACTAGATGATCTACCACACTTGTCCCGCCGGAAAGTAAGGTTTCTACCGCAGTCCCCAAGGCGCTGAGATAAACCTGTTCGGGATCGAGGGGGGCAAAATCATAAAGTTCCGCCAACCATAACTCTAAAGGGAACGTTGACATGATTCCTCGCTGCCACATTTCTGATGAGTGGGTGTGGGCGTTGAAAAAGCCAGGTAGCAAGAGCTTATTTTTGCCATCTATGGCAGTGCCGATTACTTGTAGATTGGGGGCGATCGCAGCGATCACACTATCTACAATCTGTACATCTACCGTTGCATAATCATCACTGACGGCAATCAAAACATTCTGGACAGTGAAATTCACCATATTTAACCTTGATTAAGTAATTGTATTCTTGACTGAATTTCAAGTTACAAAATAGAAAATGGTGTTGGGTATTGCAATTTTATGAATTTACCATTACGGACATTGGGAGTTCCACCAAATGCGTGGACAGTGAATGATGCGATCGCAGATATCACTCGTCCCCAAAAGACCCCACAACCCGTTATTTTATCAACAGAAACTAAAACCCTGCGCCTAGACTTAGCAAAAGCTGCTATCCTCGTCATTGATATGCAAAACGACTTCTGTCACCCTGATGGCTGGTTAGCGCATATCGGCGTGGACGTAACTCCAGCGCGTCAGCCTATTGAACCTTTGAACAACTTACTTCCAGAACTGCGTGAGGCTGGTGTTCCGGTAATTTGGATAAATTGGGGAAATCGTCCCGACTTGCTCAATATTAGTGCTGGTTCGCGTCACGTCTATAATCCCACAGGGGAGGGTGTGGGATTGGGCGATCCACTGCCAAGCAATGGTGCTAGAGTACTCATGGCAGGTAGTTGGGCCGCAGCAGTAGTAGACGAACTAGAACAAATTCCTGAAGATATTCGTGTGGACAAATACCGCATGAGTGGATTTTGGGATACGCCATTAGATAGTATCTTGCAGAATCTGGGAAGGACAACATTATTTTTTGCTGGTGTTAATGCTGATCAATGTGTACTCACTACGTTATGTGATGCCAACTTCTTAGGATATGACTGCGTGTTAGTTAAAAACTGTACCGCTACCACTTCTCCTGAATATTGTTGGCTAGCGACATTGTACAATGTCAAACAATGCTTCGGTTTTGTCACTGACTCGCAAGAGATTTTAACAGCGCTGCAAAAGGGTGAGGGGTGAGGAGTTAGGAGAGACGCGATTAATCGCGTCTGTACAGGAGTTAAGAGTAATTAGTGATTTTGTGATTTAGAGATACAACTAACAACTCAATATTCAAGACTCGGATTTTAGGAATTTCCGTACCCATCGATAACTTCAGAGGGGATAAATAAATGTACGCTACTCGTTGTGTAATTCCGGTTATCAAATCTACCAAAGATTACCAAGTATATCGCATCAGTCCCAACGACTCTAATCGATTAGCAATTATCTTCGATTCGACAAATGCTAATACTTCCTTGACTTGCTGCATAGAAATTTTTGATGTTGGTGGACAAACACCGCCAAATCGCCATCAGTGGGCGGTAGAAATGTTTTTTGTCCTCAAAGGGGAAGCGATCGCTATGTGTGACGGCAAGAGTGCCATGATCAAAGCTGGAGATAGTTTATTAGTGCCTCCCACCGGTACTCATTTGATTAAAAATACTGGTTCTACTCGCTTGTACACGTTGACTGTTATGGTTCCCAATGAAGACTTTTCGGAATTGATTCGCAGTGGGATTCCAACGGAGTTAGATGAAGAAGATATGGCAGTACTAGGGAGATTCGATGCTTTGATGCCCTGTTAGAATAATTCGTAATTCGTACCCACAGCGATCAATACCCTCTACTCTGATATTTGATGGTGAAGCTGTTATGCCTCCCGCACCATTTACGTCATTTTCAAAAATACAGCATTTGCGATCGCCTACAGCGAGCGGGTACGCCATCGCACCTGCCGAATATGGGCTGCCATAGCAATCTTGAATCATTCGTGAGAAACAAGATCCCCGACTTTTCCAAGAAGTTGGGGATCTGCGGGTTGCAATCCTCACAAATCAAATAGGATTGCTATATTTTGCTCAAAAAAAGGGGCTGTTCTTGTTAGGTCTGTAATAAAATTCAAAATTCAAATTTGATTGACAGATTAATAAATTCAAGAGTCAGGAGTCTAATTCATAACTGATTTTGGCGACAAATTCCAAATGCTGAAGTGTAGGCATGTAAGAAGGTTCTGCCACCAACAGGGCCGATTTCACCACCACAGAAAAAACCGCCTACAGGAATATCGTTGAGGTAGCGTCGAAATAGTTCAGAATCGAAATTTGGTTTACCATACAGTCCTTCACCTCGCCCCAGACAGGAAAACATTAAGGCAGCTACGGCAGAGGGTTCAGACTCTCGTTGGTGTTGATAACTTTGAAGGAGTAATTCTAGGTCTTCAGCAGAGGCTTGGGCATCGCGTAGGTGGAATTGCAGCCTTTGTCCAGGACGGACGCGATCGCCGATTGCGATCGCCCCAGCGGTTGGATCGACCCCAAGAATACCACGAATTAAAAAGTCTCCCTGTTGCAAAGCCAACTTAAATTCATCCATCGCCACACCAACAAACAGAGAGTGCTGTGCTAAAGTCCGTTCGTGTTCGCTGAGACTGGCAATCAAATCTCGCAACACCACTAGAGGCACTTTCTCATCTAACTCTAAAATAATATTGCGATCGGCTTTTGTAACTTGTAATGGTTTTCCAATCGGCCGGCATCCTTGGGCTACAATCGTTTCCAAAACAATATTGCCAGTCAAAGCTATACCAACAGTGCCCTCACGATACAAACTTTGGCATTCCTCGCCCTCGGTATCATTACAAAAAAGAGCAACACGACCACCCATACCTCCACCACTAGCTTGTCCCCCCACTATCACCGATCCTGGATAAGCAAAATCCAGTCCCTGCAACAAATCGTTGATTCCAGAGGCGAAAGAACTAGACAGCAAGATGAACTGGGGTGTTGGTGATGCTGGCACACCGATCAAATCAACCCAAGCATCTGGTGAACTGTCTAAGTCAGGTAATTCTTCAGCAACAACATGAAAAACTTGAACCTTCACTCCTGGAAGGTGTGCTAAAGTCAAGCTAATAGCTGGTTCAGCTTCTAGTTCTTGGGTTTCTCCGCTAACTGTAGTCCCAATCACACCTCCACCACTACAGCCAATTAGCACAGGCACAGAAAGTTTCTCAGCTAACAAGGGTAACAGTCGGGAATACTCACTCGTAAAAGCAGACGAAATGAATACCAGTCCTAGATCCGCAGGTGCTGTTAATGATGAGACAGCCCGTTCCACCACATCTGTAACAGCTGCTTCCAAAGAATGACGGGTTGATAGGGCGTTTGCCCACTGCATTTGGTCTGCCATGAGTTTCGGACTTCTTTTTCTTTTTAGGCTAGTAAGTTTTGATTTTTGATTTTGGGAAGAATTGCATCCTACAAGAATTGACACCAGCCCTTTGTCTCCTTTATCCCAAGAAGTTGGGGTTGTCATTCCTAATAGATGCATCTAAATATATTGTATGATTGTTTATCTATGGTACCGATTCCACAAAATCTTAAAAAATAAAGATGAATGCATTATAGATGCGGCAGTTTACTGTAATGGTTATAAATCAATAGGCTAAAATACTAACTTATTAGCTAAGTGGTTAGAATGGTTAGTAATCAAGCTAAAATCTGCCATTTCTGAAGTTTTTCTATACTAGTATTAACAACACACAACGAGACTAAAGCAATGACCAACATCCAAGAAACAGCAAAGAGCGACATCCAAGAGAAAATCCAAGAAGAAGTGGAGCAAGCGCGTACTGTCTGTGACATTAGCGGTAGCGGCTCACCAGAGTGTGCTGCTGCTTGGGATGCAGTAGAAGAATTGCAAGCCGAAGCTTCCCACAAGCGCCAAAGCAAGCCAAAGAATTCTCTAGAACAGTATTGTGATGACAACCCAGATGCAATTGAATGCCGGGTTTACGACGACTAAATATTGAGACAAGTGAATTTTCTGTCCCTTTGGTCAGCAAGCAACCAAGATTTACTTACTGAGATTTAGCACTTTTACCTCACTCCCGCCTAAAATCTTCCTCTCCTTCTTTCATAATTTTCCCTAACGGGCAAAAAATTGGTGAAATATCTGGAGTTAAGGATGTATAAAGGTTAAACTTTGAGAGTTTTTATCTTAAAAGGAAACCTTTATACCCAAAAAAATTGGGTTTTTGTCCGGGAGTATCGAGTATATAGCCGCTGGGTGGGTTTTGAACAGGCTCCCTAGCGTTACTACACGTAGGTGCAAAATCTAAGTTGAGGATATTTGAGTTGCTTGTTTTTTTTTGCTAAATAGAGAGATTGAGGAAAGTAAATTAAAAAATTTACTATGTAATACCTTTTGCACAAATCTTTGCAACAAATGAATTGGCTGTAGAGGTGTATAGAATGTTTTTGGTGTCAATTTAACGAAAAAACGATTCTAGAAACAGCTTTTAGGATTGTCTCGTCAAGAGTCTCTGACTGGGAATGCCCTTCGTTGGGGCTGTCGCCTCCCTTACTGGCGGCAGAGCCACCAGGAGCAGCATTTCCAGCCTGAGGCTGGAAACGAGGATTGAAAAGGGTTTTTGACACGTATGACATTCTATATGTCCCTACAATCGTGTTTATAGTATAAATTTCGTGAAATAGTAATGAATTGAGGAGCCACTTGCTTGTACAAAGAAGTTAGAGCACAGTCTTGAGGCTAGACACTAAGCTTTGTGCTTTGATTAAACTGTTATGTAATATAGATAGACTACTTGCTAGCTAATAGCTTACAGGGTTGTCAGTTATAGATACTTGCTCTTGGTTAAAAATGTTTTATTTATCGTTTGAGAAAAATTATGGACTATAACGTTTGGTTTCGCCCTTTCGTCTGGATTGATTATCGACTGGCAGTATTATTCCTGGTAATTATTCCGCTAATTCTCCTGATTTGGGCATTTGTGCAAAAAGCAGAAGGCATACAACGCTTGTTAGCTATATATTGGCGAGTATCAAGCCTAATGGCAATCACTATTTACTTAATGATTGCCCAGTATCCAGTTAGCTTTATCTCTGGGTTGATAGCTCAGATTTTGATCCCGATTTCGCTGTGGTTCTGGGTGGATATTAATGATGAAATTGAGTATCAAACTAGTGGCTCTTTGAAATTGATTTTTACCTCTTGGCGCTGGGCTACAACTGTTTATTGTTTTTTGAGTGCACTAGCCTTTATCCCTTTTTTGGGTTGTGCTTTTTCTGCCAATATGCTAAAGACTGCCTATTGTCGTGTCTGGTTTGAAGCTCCGTTGCTATTCAAAGAATATTTCCATGCTAATAGCAAGGCTGAGTTCTTAGGTTTTCTTGGCATAACTAGTTTAGTAATTTATGTGCTTTACTTAAGCTATTTTGTTCTGATTAAGCTGGGCAAGCAGGGACGTTCAGCCACACCACAGTAATCTTTGCTGCCCACAGTACCTCTAATTTTAAAAACATGAATTCCATTGGCAAGCGACTGGAACAATACACCGCTAAACGCCCCCAAGAAGTCCTACTTGTAACGGTGGAAATTGCTGATGAGCAAGATACCATTGCTGTTTTCAAAGGCTTTTCCAGTTCTTTGATGCGCCCTACGGCATTTGATGCAGATGTACCAGTTTTGCCAGATGGAGCAAACATCCTCAACATTGACCGAGTAGCCAGTCCTTACAATCCTGAAGCACCCCGTTATATTCAACAAGGACTTTCTTGGGAAGCTATGGAAGCTTTATTATCAGAAGTGGGAGTATGAATAAACCGATTGTTTGGATACATGGAGATTGCCTCAGTCCATACAACCCTGTATTGCAAAAATATCCCGATGTCCCAGCTATCTGGGTTTGGGACGAGGCTTTGATAGATGAATGGAAACTGAGTATCAAACGTCTCACCTTCATATACGAATGCTTGCTAGAGTTACCTGTTGTTATCCGTCGCGGTAATGTGGCACAAGAAATTTTAGCTTTTGCTAAAGAACATGATGCGAATTTAGTCGTCGCAGCCAACAGTCCCAGTCCCCGGTTTGATGATATCTGCAATCAAATAAAGGGTTCTATAGCAGTGGAAGTGCTTGAGGTAGAACCATTTTTTGAATATGATGGCTATATTGACCTGAAGCGGTTCTCGCGCTATTGGAAAGTGGCCCAAAATTATGTTTTTGAATAGCTCAATTGTTATATTGTAATGTCTAGCGATCGCTTCTTCTGCCAACGTTTCATTTTGCGATCGCAGATCCAACTGATGAAGCAATCTGCTAGTTACAGCTTACAAATGGCAAAATTTATGAAGCATTAAATTTTCTGACTACCTTCTCGTGCTAAATTACTAAAGCTTGGAGTTGGGAAACTCCGGTGAAATTCCGGGACTGTGCCGCAGCTGTGATGGGATCACCCAAGTCAGAATGCCAACCCTCAAGATGTCCTCAATACACACTCAGCGTCTACTCCCTGCGTTGCACGGGGAAGGAGTTCCAAGTTTGCTTTCTGGATTTGCCACTTGTCCTGGCTTGTTTTATGCTACACCCGCCGCAGATGGTATATTATCTCGCATTAGAATACCAGGTGGAATTATTAGTAGTCAGCAGTGCCGTGTGATCGCAGATATAGCAGAACAGCACGGTGGCGGCTATCTGGATGTGACTAATCGAGCTAATCTACAAGTCCGCGAAATCCACAAGGGGATAAATACTGAAGTTCTAAAGTATTTACAGAGTATAGGACTCGGTTCTCACAATCCTGTTGTAGACCATATTCGTAATATTATGACCAGCCCTACTGCTGGTATCGACCCGCAAGAATTAATCGACACTCGCCCTTTTGTCCAAGGTTGGGATCATTATATTGCTGCACATCCGGCCCTTTCGGGACTGTCAGCAAAATTTAGCGTTTGCTTTGATGGTGGTGGGATAATTCGGGTGTGCGATCGCTTGAATGATATCCTATTTGCTGCTGTCTTAGTTAACAGTAATGTTTACTTCCGCCTCTCTCTCAGTGTAGGGACAAAGGGTCAACCGCCCAGCGATATGGGAATATTGTTACCACCAGAGGAATGTTTGCCCGTTTTGGCAGCGTTGACAGATGTCTATCTAGCTCATAGTAATACTACAAGTAAGCGTCGGCTACGTCTCTTAGAGTTATTGAATACTTTGGGTTGTGAAAATTATCTCCAGGAAGTTAAGCAGCGTCTACCTTTCCCTCTTTTATGCAGTGAAGCAAGAAATGACCTAACCCCCCAACCCCCTTCCCTGCAAGGGAAGGGGGAGAAATTCTCTACTCTTTTGCAAAGAGAGGGTTTGGGAGAGAGGTCAAATGCTAGCTATCAGCATATTGGCATCCACCCCCAACGTCAGAAAGGCTTATTTTACCTTGGTGTTGTCTTGCCCCTTGGGCGATTGGAGAGTAGACAGATGCGGGGTTTAGCAGATTTAGCAGCAAAATATGGCAGTGGAACTCTCAGGCTAACCCCTTGGCAAAATTTGTTGCTAACTGATATTCCTCAGCAATGGGTTGGCGATGTCCAGCGAGAAATTGCTTGCTTAGGATTAGATTTCTCAGCAACCAACATCAAGAGTGCATTAGTTGCCTGTTCTGGAAAAAAGGGTTGTGCTGCTTCTGCTACGAACACCAAGGATCATGCATTGGCATTAGCAGAGTATCTTGAAACTCGCGTCATTCTAGATTGCCCTGTTAATATCCACTTCAGCGGCTGCGAAAAATCCTGCGCCCAGCATAGCAAAAGTGATATTACTCTGCTCGGTGTCAGCATTGAGGCTGACAATGGAACTGTGGAGGGTTATCACATTTATGTTGGTGACAGCAAGCAGAAATCCGGACGTGAAATATATCAATATGTAACTTTTGCCGAACTACCTGCATTCATAGAGCGGATGCTATATGTATATAAAAATCAACGCCTAAATTCTGATGAGTCCTTTGGGAAATTTGCTAATCGATATGCGATCGCCCAATTACAGGATTTATTTAAAATTATTCCTAAATCATTCGTGAACAACAAGATTCCCAAGTTATTGGAAAAGTCGGGAATCTGAGTCTTTCGATTTTCATTGGTCAATCCCAAATTTAAAATCCCAAATTTAATGCCCGACTACATCCGAGATGCCAACGAAATTTACCGTAATTCCTTTGCAATCATCCGGTCAGAAGCAAACCTAGATGTGCTGCCACCAGATGTAGCAAAAGTTGCTGTACGTCTCATTCATGCCTGTGGGATGACGGATATTGTTCCTGACTTGGCATATTCCCCCACAGCGGTGCAATCCGCAAGGGAAGCACTAGCACAGGGAGCGCCGATTCTGTGCGATTGTCGGATGGTTGCCGATGGCGTTACCAGGCGAAGGTTATCTGCAAACAATCAAGTTATTTGTACCCTCAACGAGCCGGAAGTGCCAGAAATTGCCCAGCGTCTAAATACTACAAGGTCGGCGGCAGCTTTAGAATTATGGCGATCGCACCTGGAAGGATCAGTGATCGCAATTGGCAATGCACCCACAGCACTGTTTAGGCTGTTAGAAATGCTCGATGAAGGAGCGCCTAAACCTGCTATTATCTTAGGCTTTCCAGTTGGGTTTGTCGGTGCAGCAGAATCGAAAGCAGCACTAGCAGCAGATAGCAGAAATGTACCATTTTTGACCTTACATGGTCGGCGTGGTGGAAGTGCGATCGCAGCCGCAGCAGTTAACGCCCTGGCAACGGAGGAAGAATGAATATGAAAACCAAAGGTCGTCTTTATGGAATTGGTGTCGGCCCAGGCGATCCCGAACTATTGACTCTGAAAGCGTTGCGGTTATTACGTGCGGCTCCTGTGGTAGCCTATCAATCAGCAACAGATAAAGAAAGTATTGCTAGAGCGATCGTGGCGCAATATCTTCCTGGCCATCAAATCGAGGTGCTATTTCACCTCCCCCGCGCTTTGGAGCCAGAAAAGGCAAAGTCTATTTATGACAAGGAAATTGAACCAATCGCCGACCATTTAGCAGCCGGTCGAGATGTCGTGGTGCTGTGTGAAGGCGATCCATTTTTCTATGGTTCGTTCATGTACCTGTTCACGCGGTTATGTGACCAGTACGAAACAGAAGTTGTCCCCGGAGTTTCCTCGCTGATGGCTTGTCCAGTAGCCTTGGGTGTCCCGTTCACCTACTACACCGATATCCTCACGGTGCTACCTGCCCCATTACCCGCAGAAGAACTGACTACACATCTGCTGATGACTGATGCCGCTGCAATTATGAAGTTGGGTCGTCATTTTACCAAAGTACGAGATATCCTGCATAAATTAGGGCTAGCATCACGGGCAAGATATATTGAGCGGGCATCAACTTCACAGCAACGCATCGTACCCTTAGATGAAGTTGATCCAGCCGAAGTACCCTATTTCTCGATGATTGTGATTCCCACCAAGAATCGGCTATAGTCCTTTGATAAATTCATCGAAAATCGAAAATCGAATAACCTCCTGGCAGATTAAACCAGGAGAGTTCAAAAAAATTGATTCATCTTTACAAACGTTGTAGCAGGCTCAAACCGTGGGTATCAGTACCACAGGTATTGAAAAGAAAGTATTCATCAGCCAATTTTTGCACTTGTTCTGATTCCAATACGCTGGGTTGCCAAGGGTTAGGGTTATTGTAGGCGTAGAAAGTTTCCACACCATCGATACCCTTTTGGGCCGCAGCTGGAATTAAGTCAAAATGCGATCGCTTGTAACGAGCCGGATGAGCCAGAACTGCCAATCCCCCAGCTTCATGAATAGCGGCAATCACGTTACTTGCCTGATATTCTTGGCCTATAGTCGGCCTTCTTTGGAGATAAGGCTTCATGCTAGGGTGTTCTGGTGTAAAAGCGTAAGCCAAAATGTGAACTTCTATATCCAAAAGGCTGGCATTAATTTCCACGCCACTCCACAGGTAAGGAGTACTTGCACCAGGATTACTCCACTTCCAATCTTCTAACCAAGATTGTGCAGCTTGATAGCCGATAATACCATGATGATCGGTGATGGCTAACCCTTTTAGCCCAATAGCGATCGCCTGTTCCATCAATCCAATCGGCTGCAACCTCCCATCCGAGTAGACAGTGTGCATATGAAAGTTAAATAACCTTGGACAACTTTGTGCATCAATGTTCTGGAATACTTGCTTCAAAAGTTCTGTGGAAGCAGTAGTCCGGGCCAAATTTACAGCCATAACCCCCTCTGAATAAAAATATATATTTTTAACACACTAAAACGCCCTATCTACAGATGAGAAACCTCCAACACTGTAAATTAGTATTGGTGGCTACTTTCTCAGCTTTTTCAGCAAATTTTTCAATATGTTAAGACTACGTTAGCAAATCTTAACCTCAGTAGTCATGGGTAATTTGGACTACTTAAAATATAAGTAGTAAAAAATATTGCATATAAAATTTTATAAATAGGCTTATAGTATTTGTGTGAAATGGCTTATGTTTAAAGGCTTAGGAGAGTAATTTTCTCTAGCAAGCCTAAGATGTGGCTTTATATATTGTGTAAAAAATACTGTTTATAACGGTAATTACACTAAAATTATCTAACTAGTAATTACTTCAGCGTAGGCGTAGCCCGCCGCAGGGATCGCAGTGATTGAAAATGGATAATTGTCCACAATAGCTCCAAGAAAACTAGCGATGTCTACGACGGGCTATGCCTACGCTTGCGGCTAACTATACCCCTCGCGCAATCCCAAAAGAATCTCCCTTCAAGGTGATTCCAAGCGGTTTTACCACAACCTCGCGGGCAAGAGACGCTTCAACTTTTCCGGCAATCACAGCCGAAAGCTTATGTTCTCTTGCGAGGATAACGATCCTCTCTGCATCCTGCACCGACTCTGTATAAAATGCAAATCCTGCTCCGTAATTGAACACGGAAAGCATCATTGCTGCCCCGCCCTCAAGATGACCCTCGGCAAAGGTAAATATCTCTGGCACTGGGAGCATCGTTTCGATGACGTACCGGAGCGGCTTCACCGACCGCATCAGCTTCTGCCAGCCATGGCCGGTAATGTTCTCCATTGCGGTGGGACAAATTCCCTCACCGAGCACCGCCTGCACAAGCGGCGTGTAGAGATACGAAGCGGCATTCATCGCTTCCCAGAACTCCTGCCCACTTGGAAGTTTTGTTCTGTAGCCATCAGGGAGAGACTCAGCAAGCTTTCGCAGTGGGGTAAAGCCATTCTCATGGGGCCCCGAACTTTCGACGAGAACAATAGTATTTCCGGCATCTAGACGCGAGCTATCAATGGGAGCGACACCAGCCGGCATAACCCCAAAAACCGAGCCTGCGATGTCGAGCCGACCTGGAATCATCTTCGTTTTTAGTTGAGGAGTTTCTCCTGAGAGGTACACACACCCCACTCGTTTGCACGCCTCAACCACTCCATCAAGAAACCCATCAAGGAACGCGGGGGTAAATATCGTTTCAGGAGTACTCGATGGCAGATATAAACCGAGAAGTATAGTCTGCATACCTGATGTTGCAGCATCATTCGTAAGACACGAGATGATCTTGATACCGATATTCCACCAGAAGCGTCGAAGCTCTTCTTCGGAAAGGTCGTCAGGTCGAGTATCGTCTGCGGTGCCCAGTCCTTCCGGGACAAGTGTCATAGAAAGTTCTCTAGCTCCCGCCTCTATAAATGGAGCAAGGTTGAAGCTGAAAGCGTTAGCACTTGCTCCGAGACCCGATGCGGGCACAATGCCATAGGCGCTTGCAAAGCCAAGCGTGCGTTTTGCAGCATCGATGAAGCGTCGTTTTGCGGCATCGAGAGTATCGTAATCGACTTGATCGAGAGCTTGAGCCATCAGGTTGCGTTTTAAGTTAGAAGTTAGGAGAGATGCGATTAATCGCGTCTGTGCAAGAGTTAAAAGTTAGGAAAACTCATAACTCCTAACTTTAAAATACCTCATCTTCAATACCACGCCACCATTCCCCTAAATTCATCAAGTCTTTGTAAATGTCTTCTAATTCTTTGGTGTAGACATCGTTTGTAAGAGTCGCTCGACGCTCTTGCAATTTCTGGAGGCGCAGTTGTACCAATACCCAAGGTTTAGTGATGCTATTCGTTGCTTCGATGTATTGCGCTAGTTCTTTGCTATCCATAATGTTTTATATTTTGATTTTCATTTAACTACTTTTATTCAAGTGATTGCCCATCCCGCCACTGAAGAATGGAAAAGGGAGAAATTCTTTTTAATTTCTCCCTTTTCTTGCTGGGCTTTCTGCTTCAACTTTTGTAAATTAACTGATTGTTTATACTTTACATAGTCTGGCACAAGCCATGTATACACATTTAACTTTACTGTTTCCAAAAGGTAGGGTAGCAGCTTGCTAACATGTATAGCAGCCAGTTTAAAACTGACAATTAATTAAGCTTTGGCCAAGTTTTCAGCAGCAAAGTCCCAGTTGACCAAGTTTTCTAGGAAATTCTTGATGAACGCCGGACGGGCGTTTCTGTAGTCAATGTAGTAGGCGTGTTCCCAAACATCTAAGGTTAGGAGTGCCTTCTGACCATAAGCTAGTGGATTTTCTGCATTTGGTGTCTTAATCACCTTCAGCGTCCCACCATCATCAATCAACCAAGACCATCCACTGCCGAATTGAGTTGCAGCCGCGTTAGAGAACTCTTCCTTGAATTTGTCAAAGCTACCAAAATCTTTATCGATTTTGGCTGCGAGATCACCAGTAGGTGCGCCGCCACCGGCTGGTTTCAAGGAATTCCAAAAGAAGGTGTGGTTCCAAACCTGGGCAGCATTGTTGAAAATTCCCACCTTAGAGGAATCTTTGAAGGAAGTTTTGATCACTTCTTCCAGAGACTTATCAGCAAGTTCTGTACCTTCAGTGAGCTTGTTGAGGTTGTCTACATATGCTTTGTGATGCTTGCCATAGTGATACTCGAAAGTTTCAGCTTTCATGCCATGTGGCTCTAAAGCATTAATGTCGAAGGGTAGTGGGGGCTGTACAAATGCCATTGTGTCAAATCCTCTCTTTACCGGTTTCTAGTTTTAAGCTATTACAGAAGCTTAGGAAATTAACAGCTTTTATTTTTGGGGTTTTATGTCTTTAATGATGAAACATAAAACTTAACATCGTCATTTTACTACCAAAGTGAAGATAAAAACAAAGTACTCGTCCAATAAGTCAAATCGCTAGTAAATAATGACTATAAATAAAAATGGCTAATATTTCCTAGCTTAAAGACCAATAAGTAATTAAGTAGGCATAATTAAACGTAAAATGCCAACCACTGAAATCAGCTTCCTGAGAAGGTTTTAGCTTATTGAGGTAGTACCATCTTGAGGTTTCCCCAAGTGGATTAACTGCCGTCCTTCTACCTCCAGCAAAAACTGCTTTTTACTTAGCATTTAGGAATTAAAGCTTTCTGGCTTCTATCTGTAGCAAGATTAATTGAGACGTGAGGTATCAGTCGAAAGTGTGATGATTTAGTACTGAAAAAATATAAAATTTAGAATACGAGACTAAAAGTTTGAAAATTATTTATTTTGTTTCTGGGCTGTTTCTGGTGGATGCAGTTTTAAGGATGGTAAGTGAATAATTACTCATCTACCACCCTTTTGAACTAAAAAACTAACAGCAAATAGCGGTGATTACCACTAAGATAAACGCTGCTGGTAGTAATCAACAATTTGTGCTGTGACTTCAGAAATATTCAGACCATCGGTCTGAACTTCGATCGCATCGGCAGCTTTTTGCAAAGGAGAAACTTTGCGTGTACTATCTTTCCAGTCACGTTCGGCAATATCTCGTTCCAGCTGCTCTAAACTCACTTCGGGTTGACCTTGTTTGTTAAAGTCTTCCTGGCGGCGACGGGCGCGTTCACTCACAGAAGCAGTTAAGAAGATTTTCACTTCGGCATCAGGGAAAACGTGAGTACCGATGTCACGACCTTCAGCCACTAAACCACCTTTTTTACCCCAATTTTGCTGTTGTTTAACCAGTGCTTGACGGACAGCGCTTTGTGCGGCGATCGCAGATACTTTAGATGTGACCTCAATCGTGCGAATTGCCTGGGTAACATCAGTACCGTCAATCCAAACCTGCACGGACGATTGTAAATCCTGAGTAGGAGTAAGTTCAATTTTACACTGGTTAGTTAATTCAGCGATCGCACACTCATCATCAAAGGCAATGCCCTTTTGCAGTACTAACCAAGTAACAGCCCGGTACATTGCTCCTGTATCTAAATACACTAAACCCAGGTTTGCTGCGACTTGACGCGCCACTGTGGATTTTCCAGCCCCGGCTGGGCCATCAATGGCGATAATGGGTTGACGATCGCGCAATATGATATTGTCAATCAAACGTGTAGACCCAAGACGAGCTGCGATCGCCAACATTCCTTCCTCCTCAACTTTTTCTAAAGACATCAACGTAGTCGGTTCAACCAATTCAATATATTCCACTAAAATCGTGCTGACTATAGCCACTTCTTGCTGTACCACTGCTATCAACTTGTTGCTATTGCGATCGCCTGCAATGAATGCAGCTTCAGCTCGTCGCAAGCCGCGATATAATGCCGCTGCTTGCTCTTTTGCTGTTGCAGTCAAATATTGATTACGAGAACTGAAGGCAAGACCCGACGCTTCCCGCACTGTTGGACAAGCAACAATTTCTACTGGCAAATTTAAGTCAGCTACTAAGCGTTTAATAATTGCCAGTTGCTGACCATCCTTTTGACCAAAGTAGGCACGGTCAGGCTGTACCAAGTTGAAAAGTTTGGTCACAATCGTAGCGACACCCTGAAAGTGACCTAGCCGAGAACGACCACACAAGCCTGTTATCATAGCAGATGGGGGGATAACTTGTGTAACCTTTGATTCTTGTATACTCTTCTGGGGAACTGCCATCTCTTCAGGAGTTGGTGCAAAAATGGCATCTACCCCAGCTTGTTCACAAAGTTTTTGGTCTTGCTCTAAAGTGCGGGGATAGCGTTGATAATCCTCATTAGGAGCAAATTGCAAGGGATTGACGAAAATACTCACAATCACCGTAGAATTTTCTTGTCGCGCCCGTTGGATCAAGCTTAAATGACCTTGATGCAAATTCCCCATTGTTGGCACCAGACCGACTGCCGTCTGATACCAGCCAGCCATCTCATCTAGTCTCAGATCCTCAGTAACCGCAATTAGCTTCTTTTCTGAGCAGTGTTTAGTTAAATAGCAGCGTAAAGCTGCCACTGTTGTCAGCAGGCGCACAAAAATACCCCTAGTTCTTATCGATCCCTCCCCCGTTAGTTTATATCTGAAATAGAGGGAAGAGATGATTGAACTAGGGGAATTAAGTGATACGGAACTGGAAATTGGGGTTAAGGGACAGGTGATAGGTGACAGGTGATAGGAATAATCTGTACCCTATTCCCTTCTTCTGTCCCTACTCCCTTATAATTATTTCCCCAAAACTTCAATATGTACTGGTGCCACGCCACTGCCCATCATTCCCAAAATGCGAGCTGCGCCAGTAGACACGTCAATGACTCGACCCCGAATGAATGGGCCTCGGTCATTAATTCGCAGCACTACAGAACGACCATTGCGGGTGTTGGTTACACGGACTTTTGTACCAAAGGGTAAGCTGCGATGAGCGGCAGTCATTCCTTCAGGGTTGAATCTTTGGCCGCTAGCAGTACGATTACCAGCAAAGTCATAGCCATAAAAAGAAGCTATACCTCTCAAGGTGGCTCGCACCGAGCCTAGGGCAATTTGTTGAGGCTGCTTTGGCATTGATATTGGTTGACGCACTGGTAAATTAGCAATCTCTTTTAAGGGAGATGCATTGCCTAGTAGCCTCCGCAGGCGATTGGTTGCTTGCAATGCATCTTGCGCCAGATTGTTAGTGCTATCTGCTAGTCGTGTACCTTCGTTGATTTCGACCAATTCTTCGCCATTAATTTTGATTATATAGCGATCGCCATTTTGCTGGAGAGGGGCGCTTTTGTTTTGCGCTTGATTCGCAGTAGATTTTTCCCCTGCTTTCCAACTTACGCTAATCTTACTCCCGTCTACATTTTCCCGATTCAACTGGTTGATCTTAGCTGCTATTACACCAGCTATCTGAACCGGGTCATTGTCACCGTAGCTAATCTGGTTACTCACATCTGTTACGTTCCCAGCATTTAGTCCATTTGATGAATTGCTAGCAATAAGGGCGTACGATTGTACGCCCCTAGTATTTCGAATTTCACCAACTTTTTTAGTTTCAAGATTCGTATTTGATACAGAACTCAAAAAGGTCAGAACAGGTATATTTCGGATAAAAAGGGTTGCCGCCTTACGTCCTCTAATGTTGTGAGGATGAATTTCTGTAATCACAGCATCCAAGGTTTGTTTCCCTGCTCTGGATTGGTACTCTCCCACCTTCACCACTTCAGGGGCAGGTGATTTTTGGGAAGCTAGCGCATTCCCCTTGGTGGTTTGAGTGCAACCGACTGAGGGTATGCCCAAAACAGCCATAGAGAGGGTAACAATAATCCACAAATGTCTTTGATTCATGCGTCCGTTTTTAAAGCGACTGTAGAACTTAAGTTTTATAACTCGCGGGATTTTTCACTAATGAAAGTGAATTCCCTTCTGAAAAACTCGAACTCGTTCCGTTTTCACTTTGTTATTTATAACTGCAACAGACTAACACGAACCTTTTGGCTTGGGGATCAGGGTTTTAGCGTAATTATTGGCAGCTTTCTCTAATTCCAATTCCAATTTTAAGGGCGAAACCTTTCTCAAATAGGGGCTTTGGCTATGTAACGCTTTTTTTAGCAAGTCAAAAATTTCTTAAAAAGACTTTACGCTTATTCCACACCAAAGTAACGATACCCTATTCACATCTGTTCTAAAGGCTCGTAACTACCCGTGTATTCTACATTACATATATTTTTTCTATTTCCTATAAGAAGGTAATATAACTTTCATTAAATGGCAACGGCATAAATACTCAAAATCACTTATTTAATGAAATATTCAGATTTCCCTATGAATAAGTCGTGATATGAGTTACATCTTAAATAATTATGCAGATTAGTTTGAGTTTAATATCTTGTTTCAAAGTTTTTTCTACTTAGATTAATCATGACTTTTATTCTCCATAACTAGACTGAAACTAGTAATATATATAACTTGCTGCACTAGTATTACTGAGTATAAAAAAAAGGGAAATACTCAACTTAATATTTTTCAGGATGAATGACTCAAAAATTAAGAAAACTTAGCGATCGCTTGGAGATGATTTTTTATTAGTATCAAAAATAACAATGATTGCTTTTTACCCTAAGTAGTTGCTCAAGTATCATGTTTTAGAGCAAGCTGTCTTGTCCAAAATCTTTCCAATTTTAGGGATGTACAGCTGCACCCCTACTATATATAGTGAGTATTTTGGGGAATGCTATCAGCATGACGACAAACCAAGCACATCAAGGAGATTTTAAAATAGAACCATCGCCATTATTAGCTGTTCTCAACGAGTTGCATTCCCAGTACAAGTCAGTGCGGGAGGGTGCAGTAACGAAATTTATTCCAGAACTGGCAAAGGCAAACCCGGACTTGTTCAGCATTTGCATTGTGACAGTAGATGGTCAGGTTTACAAAGTAGGCGACTACGATCACCTCTTTACCATTCAGTCAATTTCCAAAGTATTTGCTTATGGACTTGCCTTAGAAGATCATGGACTGGATTACGTATTGACTAGAGTTGGCGTGGAACCGACGGGGGATGCATTCAACGCGATTATTTTGGATGAGCAATCGAAGCGACCTTATAACCCAATGGTAAATGCTGGAGCGATCGCAACCACCAGCTTAATTAAAGGTTCCGGGCCAACCGAACGCCTCAACCGAATGCTGGATATGTTCAAGCGATATATTGGCCGCGACGTGTTCGTTGACATTTCAGTTTTTACCTCAGAACGGAGTACAGGGCATCGCAACCGTGCAATGGCGCATCTGATGCTCAACTTTGGCATGATTGACCGGAACATTGAAGAGTCGCTGGATCTTTACTTCCAGCAGTGTGCTGTGATGGTGAATTGCCAAGACTTAGCAGTAATGGCGGCTACCCTTGCTAACAGAGGTATTAACCCCATCACCAAAGAATCGGCGGTGGATAAGCGTTACATCAAAGATATTTTGAGTGTTATGTATACCTGTGGGATGTACAACTTTGCAGGTGAGTGGGCTTATAAAATTGGGATTCCGGCGAAAAGCGGTATTTGTGGTGGAATTATCGCTGTTGTACCCAATAAGATGGGCATTGGAGTTTTTTCGCCGCTGCTGGATGTGCGTGGTAATAGTGTGCGGGGGGTGAAGGTGTGTGAAGAACTTTCCCAACGGTTAGGTTTACATTTATTTGATTGTTCAGGTCAGGAGGTTAAATTTCAATAAATTTTGCTTGAAGTTAAAACAACAGATGTATTTTCAAAAGCAGTAGAGGAGCATATAAAGGTAAATGAAGCCCATATCAAAGCCATTAAAGAATTTCAAAAAATACAGCCGCCAGCTTAAATGAGATTTTAATTGGATATTAAATTTATTTGCTTTTAGCTGGATGTATTATTGAGCTTGTTATAAATCTAATAACTAATTGAGCCTTTTCATTTCTGTTAAACACAGTCGAGTTGCCTATATATGTGATATTGGGATGCCGGATGTAGACGGTTACATGTTGATACAGCAAGTGAGAAACTTGTTTGTACAAGGCGAACAGATAAAAGCGATCGCCTTGACAGTCTATGCTGGAGAGATGAATCAGCAACAGGCACTAAAAGCAGGTTTCCACAAGCATATCTCTAAGCCAATAGAGCCAATGACGTTAGTGCAAGCAATATCTAGCCTGATTCGGTCTACTTAGCTCTAACGTCAAAATTCTTCTGCTTGGGGAAGCGGGAAGATTTCACCAGCCAAGTAAGCTGGAAAGTGCTTTTGAAAATACAACCAGGAAGTCATATCTTCCCCATCTATCAATGCTTTTGGGGCTTTTTTATATAAAGGAATACGGTTATTAATTTCGTCTTGCAGCAATGGGGGCAGTTCTGTTAAACCATTGACTTTGCTACCAACAGCACTGTAGATCAGTTGACCGGGGCGATCGCCCATTTTCATCCAGGGAAGCCATTGACCAATCCGATCCCAACTCAGTTTAAGTTCAGAAACAGAGGAGAGGGCTGTGTTGAATAAATCTGCGGTTGGCACAGTTAATTTAAATAATTCCGCTGCCTGATAAATTGGATTTGGGCTGTATTCGGCAAATTTGGGATCGTCTGCTAAGGGATTGGGGTAATAGGGAAATATATCAAAAACAAAAGTTGTGCTGTCACCATCTACTTGTGCGGGAAAATTTCCCTCAAACTTACCCTGTACAGGATTATTAGCAACGTGAATCACTGGAACTGTCTCGCCTGTCCAAGGATTCTCCCATTTGGATAAAACCTCATCTGTTTTTGGGTTGAGGTAGTAAGTCAGTTCCCTGGAAGTAAAATCCCAGCTCCCCTCTGCTGTGGGAATACATCTGCTAACACTCAATCCCAGCATCTTAAACAGGAGTTGTTTTTTCTCGCCGGGGATAAAGGCGTAAATTTTACCTTTCCAAATCAGGAAAGTGGATTCGGTAGGGTCGAGGGAAGAACGAGTTTTAACCCAGTGCTGCGCTTCAAGTTCTTGAATTTGGGCAACCATCTAAAGCATCCTTAGTATCTGGATAACAAAAGAATAAGCTAACCTGCATCTTTGTTATTAGTCATTAGTCAAAAACTAATGCCCCATGCCCAATACTTCGGCAATTAAACTGATTCAGAAAGTTGCTCATCCAGACGGCGAAACAAAAACAGCCAAAGTGGTAGGGAACTATTAATCGCAATTAGTCGCACTAAATGACCAGTTGTGACAATTTCAACATTATGATTTAATGTCAGGGAAACTAGGATCATTTCTGCTGATCCTCCTGGGGCTGTGACTAAAAGACAGGTTAACCAGTCCCAAGAGGTTAATTGCATCGCAAGTATAGCAGCGATCGCTCCGGCTATGAGGGTCATCCCCACAGAGATCAAGGCATAGCCGACAGTCCGCTTCCTAAAGTTGGGTTTGTCTCCCCAATATTCACCAATAGTAATTCCCAGGAGCATTTGACCCAATAAGTTAATTAAAGGCGGCGGACTGAAGCTAATATCACCCACAAAAGGCAGCCAATGTAGCAAAGGATTAAAACCGATACCAATCAACAACGCACCAAAGAAATCGCCAGCGGGAATTTTAAATAATATAGCTGGATAAACAACTAATCCAGTGATTAGGAGTACTAACAAGAGTAATTCTAGTTGAGATGGATCGAGATTGAGCCAAGCAGCGTTGATGGGGAGTGTTTGCGGATAGTAATTACCAGCTGATGTTCTAGCGATGAAGGGAATTAGAACAACTACTGAGGTGACGCGAATCGCCTGAACTAGGGCAACCAAGCTAACATTTTTATTGTAATCGGCGGCGATCGCTGCCATAATTCCGACACCGCCAGGAACTGTAGCCAGCATTGCTGTCAATAGATTGGTTTTGCTGATGCGGGAGTAAATGTAACCAATACAGCTTCCACTCAGCAGCAAAAACAAGGTAAGAAAAATAAATATGGGAATACCAGAAGCAACACTAGCTAGATTACCGTGGGCATTAGAAGCGCCGACAGTTAAGCCTACAAGTGCCATTCCCACTTTTCTCGCAGTGCGGTTAGGTTGCGGAGAATATTGATAAAAAATTCGACACCCTTGAAGAACTACTGTACCAGCAGCAATCCCGCCAAAGATCCAGGCAATCCTACCAATTTGGAACTTTGCTAGGAGTAAACCCAGAGGTAATGCCAGAAGCATTTCTAAGGTAAGGACAATTAGTTGCTTCGTAAATAGCTGTTGTTTGGTAACAACAGGAGTTTCATGAATGTGTTCTTCAAGGCTGGGAGCAACACTTAGGCTTTGATTCATCGATATGAGCTTTTTTATTAATTTAACTATGCATTTAAGGTAATGCGATCGCGTTGAAGGAAGAAGGTGGCAGGAGGCAGCACTTCTCTACGAGAGGCTGCGCCCTAAGCGTAGCTATGCCGCAGGCTTTACGGCTACGCTCAGTGACCGGAGGCAGAAGGCAGGACCTAGCTTTCTTTTCCAATTTTTATAGAGGATAGGGGCACAACAGCAGTTGTACCCCTACAAATAATTGGTATTCCTTTCAACAGTTATCAGTGAACAGTTATCAGTGAACAAATTTAATACTTCACCCGTTTAATCTTCGTCAAGGGCTGGGAAAGCTTCTTCAAGCTGCCACAACCTATCTTTGTTTTGAACGAACCAAATACGAGTTTCTGGAGTTAATTTGCTCCAAATGACTTCAACAGGGATGTGAGGAGATGCATATTGGTACTGCTGACCAAGTGATTTGAGATTGTCTGCCACATCACGGGGAATTCCGAATTGTTCCCAGTCAACTGTGATATTTCTTCCCGAAACTCCGGCTGTGGGGTCGAAAATCAATTGTGCTGATCTGACTAAATCAGCAAAGTGTTTCGGTTTGAGTTTTGTGATCTCCTGAATTTGGAGTGATTCGTTATGCTCTTGAGACATTATCGCCGCAGTGGTAAAGATTAGTGATTCAGTTGAACTTACTGCCAGAGATTTTTATCCCAATATTTTTACTTTAGCGCAGAGCCACTAACTTGATCATGACTTAACCACATAAGAGGTTTGAGCAAATTGTTTAAGGTAAGCAAACTTCCGGTACAGTTTACCAGTAATTTGTCAAGCTAGTTTTGAAGGTTTATAGTAAGCACTAAAGTGCTTACTACTAACTGTTTCCAGTCCCAATTTTAGTGAGGAGTGTAGGAACGCTCAAAGTGAGTTTTGAGTGTCTGAGCGGTCTTCAATATATAGCCGTTCTCGTTTACGTGAGGTACACACGTAGGGGCACGGGCAGTGCCGTGCCCCTACACCTCGTGATGTAATGTGTAATGTTGTACTGCATCTGAATGGGAACCGCTGTAAGCAGTGTTCAGCACAAGACTTGGAGCCACAAAATCAATGTATTTCCAGGCTTCATTTGATTTGTTAGTTCCCCGCCACCGGCCTTTAATCCCTTGAATCGAACTCTCTAGAACTTCCATTTCTAGCGGTTGGGCATTTTTGCGATTACTACTACCTCTGGTGCCATGATAGTCTTGCACAAAGGTAACGGGATACCAGCATTGCTTCCATTTAAATTCTTGCTTTTCCTCAAGTGACTCAAGGTAGAAGTTGGTGGTGTCGCCTGTAGTGCCTCTGTTTCTAATGACATAGTTTTCTCCAGGTTTCTATGATTTTATACCTTTGAATCAGCAGATTATTAGTCCCAGAGATAGAATATTTTTAGGGTAAAACTTCAAAAATTAACAATGTAAATGCACTGGAACATTCCTGTTTTAGATACGTTATTTGATTAATTCAATGTTGTAGCTTTTACCTCAGTTAATCATTTTCGATCATAACTGTAACAGCTGCGATCGCAATCAACATTTCATCATTTTTATCGTTGAGTTCGGGAATCGCCCGCCCTTGAACTATCATTCCCCCAGATTCTACGGTAAGAGTTTTCCGACCAAATGGTAGTACAGCTAATACTTCTTCTTCTCTAACTTGTTCTGGATATGGAACTGCTACCTGAACCTCTATAATCATTTCATTGGGATGACTTAAGCCAGCAACCTCCCAAACACCAGGTAAAGCATTGTGAGCGATCGCATTTCGTACTGCCCTAGATGCTGCTACTGTAGGTTCTTGTCCATGCTGGTCTACTCCCATCCCCATTTCAATAATCAACCGTTTACGTGCCATTACTACCTCCGGTAAATTCTGCAACGATAAATCAGGAGTCAAGAGCCAGAATTTAGAGTTATCTGAATACTGACTTATGACTCCCCAAGAGAGCATATATATTATGTATGGCCTTCTGGGGAGAAGGGAAAATTAGTGGCAGATTTTGATTCGTTTTGCAACTTCTGCTTGAGGTGCTTTAGAGCATGTGCTGCAAGCGACTCAGACGCTCTGAGTAACTTTTCATCACCTTTAGGGCAAACATGGGTGTTTCCTGAACGGCAAAGAGAAACTTTTTCTCATCAAGGAAACCCAGTTTGGTATCCACCTTGGTAATAGCTGTGTAAGTTCTTTTTGCTACTCCCACAAGTACCCCAGCCCCAAAAACTTCGCCCGTTTCAATGGTTTCTACAACCTTGCCATTGACTACTATATCCACTTCTCCTTCCAGAATGCCGTACATTTCATTACCAGGCTGTCCTTCTTCAAAGATGACTTGACCTGCTGAAAATCCTTTAGGGTCGGGCTGTTTTTGAAAGATACTGACTGTTAATACAGGACTTAGCATTAGAGCAACCCCAAAATTATTGGTTTTTAGACGAAACTTTTTGATAGCTTTAGGCGAACCCAGAAAAGTATACTACTTTCTGTTGCTTAACTCTCAATCTCCGCAAAATTCCTGATGAGTCCTCTCATCTCTTAAAAACCTCTGCCTGGTTAACCGTCTCTCTCCAAGTCCTACGGTGTACACACAAGTCTCTTGACCTGCACCTTTGTTGCATCAACCTGCACCTTTGTTGCATCAACCTGCATCTTTGTTGCATTGACCTGCACCTTTGTTGCATCGACCTGCACCTTTGTTGCATTGACCTGCACCTTTGTTGCATCGACCTGCACCTTTGTTGCATTGACTTGTACCTTTGTTGCATTGACTTGTACCTTTGTTGCATCGACCTGCAAAAATTAACCTGCCCTACGTTACGCAGTAACTTTAAAAGACTTGTGTGTACACCGTCGCCGAGTCAAAGAGGGAGAGACTTAAACAAAAATTCCAGGTAGAGAGAAGTTTATCGAACTGACGTTCAAATAGGGAATTTTGGTTATCAGGTCATCTTCTATAATTGATAAAACCTGCACACCTAATTCTAGGCATGAGACTGTGACCGAACCAGGAAGTTACAAAGATACTGTAAACCTACCCAAGACTAATTTTGATATGCGGGCAAACGCCATCAAGCGTGAGCCTGAAATCCAAAAATTTTGGGAAGAAAATAAAATTTACGATCGCCTCTCCAAAAATAACCCCGGCGAATTATTTATACTGCACGATGGGCCTCCCTACGCTAATGGCTCACTCCATATTGGTCATGCCTTAAATAAAATTCTCAAAGATATTATTAATCGCTACCAACTGCTAAAAGGGCGTAAGGTTCGCTATGTCCCTGGTTGGGATTGTCACGGTTTACCAATTGAGTTAAAAGTTTTGCAGAACATGAAGTCAGCAGAACGGCAAAACTTAACGCCTTTACAACTCCGGCAAAAAGCAAAAGAATTTGGTCTAGCGACGGTAGACAACCAACGCCAAAATTTTAAACGCTACGGTATTTGGGGTGATTGGGACAACCCTTATCTAACTCTCAAGCCGGCTTATGAAGCGGCTCAAATTGGTGTGTTTGGTCAGATGTTCTTAAAAGGTTACATCTATCGAGGTTTGAAGCCGGTTCACTGGAGTCCGAGTTCTAAAACCGCTTTGGCTGAAGCTGAGTTGGAATATCCTGAAGGTCACGTTTCCCGCAGTATCTATGCAGCTTTTGCAATCACAAGTTTGGCGGAAGCTGTAAAACCAGTTTTGGGAGAATATCTCTCAGATTTGGGTGTAGCTATCTGGACAACCACACCTTGGACGATTCCGGGGAATTTGGCTGTAGCGGTGAATGCAGATTTGAACTATGCAGTGGTGGAAGTTTCACATCCAGAGGCCGAAACGCAGTGTAATTTCAAATACCTAATCGTTGCTGCTGATTTAGTAGAACGTTTATCTTCAACCTTGGGAGTTGAGTTAACCGTAAAAGCTACGTTCAAGGGGAATGACTTAGAACATACTACTTACCGTCATCCTCTATTTGACCGCGAAAGTCCGATTGTTGTAGGCGGTGATTACATCACAACTGAATCGGGTACTGGGTTAGTACATACTGCACCCGGTCATGGTCAAGAAGATTACATTGTTGGTCAGCGTTACGGTTTGCCCATCCTGGCACCAGTGGATGACAATGGCAATTTTACCGAAGAAGCGGGACAATTTGCGGGGTTGAATGTGCTGGGTGATGGAAATCAGGCGGTGATTGATGCACTGGCTGCGGCTGGTTCCTTGTTGAAGGAAGAACCATACCCACACAAGTATCCTTATGATTGGCGGACGAAAAAGCCGACGATTTTCCGCGCCACTGAACAATGGTTTGCTTCCGTGGAAGGATTTAGAGAAGAAGCACTAAAGGCGATCGCAACGGTAAAATGGATTCCAGCCCAAGGTGAAAATCGGATCACGCCAATGGTGGCGGAACGTTCCGATTGGTGTATCTCCCGTCAGCGCAGTTGGGGTGTACCCATTCCCGTTTTCTACGACGAAGCCACGGGAGAACCACTGCTGAATGAGGAAACTATCAACCACGTTCAAGGAATTATCGCCGAAAAAGGTTCTGATGCTTGGTGGGAACTTTCAGTTGAAGAGTTGTTACCAGAATCTTATCGTAATAATGGCAAGTCTTACCGCAGAGGTACAGACACAATGGACGTATGGTTTGATTCTGGCTCATCTTGGGCAGCTGTCGCTCAACAGCGTCCAGAGTTACGCTATCCTGCTGATATATATTTGGAAGGTTCCGACCAACATCGCGGTTGGTTCCAGTCAAGCTTGCTCACCAGTGTAGCGGTAAATGACATTGCACCTTACAAAACTGTACTAACTCACGGCTTCGCTTTGGACGAACAAGGGCGGAAGATGAGTAAGTCAGAAGGAAATGTGGTTGACCCAAATACAATCATTGAAGGCGGGAAAAATCAAAAAGTAGAACCGGCTTACGGTGCAGATATATTGCGATTGTGGGTATCATCGGTAGACTACTCCGGCGATGTCCGCATTGGCAAAAACATCATCAAGCAGATGAATGATGTCAGAGGCAAAATCCGCAATACGGCAAGGTTTTTGCTGGGTAGCTTGGATGATTTTGACCCAGAAAAAGATGCAGTCCCCTTCGAGGAATTGCCAGAACTTGACCGTTATATGCTGCACCGCATCACCGAAGTGTTTGAAGAAGTTACCGAAGCCTTTGATACTTTCCAATTCTTCCGCTTTTTCCAAACAGTGCAGAATTTCTGCGTGGTGGATTTATCCAACTTTTATTTAGATGTTGCCAAAGATAGGCTGTACATCAGTGCAAAAGATGCTTTCCGCCGTCGCAGTTGTCAAACGGTGCTGAAGATAGCTTTAGAAAATTTAGCACGAGCGATCGCACCAGTACTATGCCACACCGCCGAAGATATCTGGCAATATCTCCCTTACAAAACACCTTACAAATCGGTGTTTGAAGCCGGTTGGGTGCAGGTTGAGGAAAAATGGCGTAATCCAGATTTAGCGGAATTTTGGGAAACGTTACGACAACTCCGCACCGATGTTAATAAGGTGTTGGAACAAGCCAGGATAGAAAAACTCATTGGTTCTTCCCTGGAGGCGAAAGCTTTGATTCATATTCCCCACAAACAGTTAGGTGATGCTATCAAAGCCTTTAACCCTGCTAAAGGTAATGGTATTGACGAACTGCGGTATTTATTGCTGACTTCTCAAGTGGAATTATTAGATTCTGCTCAAGGGTTGCAAGGATTAAAATATACAGCGCAGACGGAAGACTGGGTAATTGGGGTAGTGAACGCAGAGGGGCAAAAATGCGATCGCTGTTGGAACTACTCCACTCACGTGGGAGAATCAGCAGAACATCCCCTAATTTGCGAGCGTTGTGTTGCAGCCTTAGCCGGAGAGTTTTAGTAAAGATAGGTGAGTTCAACTAATCTCCCTCTACCTTGAACTAAAGTTCAAGTCTTTCCCTCTCCAACTCGGAGAGGGAAAGTTTTGCGTAGTAAAACCTCTTAGTGGTCTTTTCATTCAGCGTAATTAGATAGACACTATATCATCCGTCGAATTCACGTTAAATCAGGTTGCAGTCACCGCCTGAAATAGATATTTTGCGTAATACAGATTATGGCAGGACTTACGTACAGGTAACGAAAAATCAAACCGCAGAGGACGCAGAGGGCACAGAGAAATAAGAGTTTTAGAGAGTTCTTGCGTAAGTCGTATATGGGTTATTTCCCAATAGATCGATCACAAAGACGCGATAAATCGCCGTCTTTACAATAATCAGTCCTTTGTAGAGACGGCGATTTATCGCGTCTCTTCCCTTAACCGAACCGTATTGGGTTATTTCCTATAGTGCGTAATTTCTAAGGGTAATATGCTTTTGAACAAAGAAATGGGTATTATCACTGAAGATAGCTAAGTATGATTACTGTATTCTATTCATGTATAGAGCCAGATTACAGTATTATTAAGAAAACATAAAGGTATGGATTAATACGTAAAAGTTAGATTAAAACATCCATTAACTGAATCAAAATTTAAGAGATACAAAGATATGTCAAATAAAGTTGCTAAAGAATTGGCAGATTTTTTGCTGCAAATAGAACAGCGATCGCAGTTTCATGCAGGCTATCCATATAATTTAAGTTGTGATTACAGTTTGATAGCCAAATTTTTCAATCATCTGTTAAATAATGCTGGAGATCCATATATTGAGCCAGATTTTGGTCTGCATTCTCGTAAGTTTGAGCAAGAGGTCTTATCTTTTTTTGCTAACCTCTATAAGATTGCAGAAGATCAGTTTTGGGGTTATGTGACTGCTGGCGGAACTGAAGGTAATTTATATGGAATGTTCTTAGCAAGAGAAATCTACCCTAATGGGATTCTTTACTCATCACAAGACTCTCATTACTCAATTCCCAAAGCAGCCAAATTATTCCGCATCCAACATAATGTTGTTAATTCGCAAATTAATGGAGAAATGGATTATGACCATTTTGAACAACTAATTAGCGAAAATCGTAGTTATCCAGCCATCATAAATTTAAATATTGGCACTACTGTCAAAGGTGCAATTGATAACTTAGACAAAGTTCTAGAAATTTTAGAGCGTAATCAGATTAAAGATTATTACATCCATTGTGATGCTGCACTTTCAGGATTAATATTACCGTTTTTAGATGGCGCTCCGCAAATTAACTTTCAAAAACCCATTGATAGTATAGCTATTTCTGCTAAATTCATTGGTTCACCATTGCCTTGTGGTGTAGTTTTAACTAAGAAAAAATGGGTAGAAAAAGTTGAAACAGAAATTGAATATATTGGTTCAAAAGATACAACTATTCTGGGATCTAGAAACGGTCATACTCCTCTGATTCTCTGGTATGCAGTGCAAACAAGAGGTTATGACGGATTAGCTAGAGAAGCAAATATTTGTATTCATAATGCCCAGTATCTTTTTCAACAACTTCAAATAAGAGAATATCCATGTATGTTAAATAAATTTTCCAATACCGTAGTCTTTCAAAAACCTTCACAAAGGTTAATTAAAAAGTGGCAGTTAGCAATTTTTGAAGATTGGGCACACATTATAGTCATGCAAAATATTAATCGGAAGAAAATCGATATTTTTATTAATGAACTTTTACAAGAAGAAGGGTTACTTGATAACGCAGAAGATTTCCAGTTACAGCCAGTACTACAGTAATGTAGACTATCAAGTGAAATTAATCGCTCAATTTTACAAGGTGTTTCCCTAAACAGAATTTAATTCCAAGATTTTATCTCTTTAAAAAGTTTTTGTTGCACAAGTTAGCAGCAAGTAGTATTTCTACTTCTGCACTTTCCATAGGTGGTAAGAAAAAATACCCTTGTCCATAATCACATTGCAAAGCCTTTAGTTGGGCTAATTGGTCTACAGTTTCTATCCCTTCTGCTGTTACAGACATATTTAAATTATGAGCTAATGTAACGATCGCTCGAACAATTTCTAAATTTTCTCCACGACTACCTATATTGGTGACAAAAGAACGGTCAATCTTAAGGGTTTTGATTGGTAGGCGGTGTATATAACTCAACGATGAATAACCAGTTCCAAAATCATCCATGTGCATCTCCACATTTAACTCTGTTAACTGGGAAAGCACGGTGGTAGCTAATTCAAAATTATCCATCAAGAAGGTTTCAGTAATCTCCAATTTCAAACTGTATGGCTTCAGTCCGGTTTCCTGCAAAATATGTTTAACTTGTTTAAACACATCAGGTTGCGTGATTTGTTTCCCAGAAAAATTTACGCTAATCGTCAGGGGAAGTGAGGTAGGAAATTTTTGATGCCATGTGTGCATTTGGTGACAGGCTTCATAAAGCACCCATTGTCCGATACTAACAATCATTCCAGTTTCTTCCGCCAGGGGAATAAAATCTTGAGGGGAAATAAGTCCTCGTTCTGGATGATACCAACGTATTAGTGCCTCAAATCCAGTAATTTTTCCAGTTGTCAGTGAAACAATTGGCTGGTAATCAAGGCGAAATTCTTCTTGCTTGATCAGCGCATGACGTAAAGCAGTTTCTAACTCCAAGAGCAAAGATGCACCCTCATGCATCTTTGGGTCAAAGACCTCATAACGTGCTTTACCAAGTGCTTTGGCACAATACATTGCCACGTCAGCATCGCGTAGAATCTGCGCTGCTTGCTCATAATCTGCTTTACTTAGAGCGATGCCAATACTAACATTAGTAAACACCCGATGCTCATTTAATTGAAATGGCAAAGCTAGTACCTTTTTAATTCGCTCGGCTACCTGTATGGCGGTACTAATATCTTCAATTTCTTCAATTAAAATTGTGAACTCGTCTCCGCCAAAACGGGCAACTATGTCTACGACTCGCAAAACTGACTTGAGCCGATGAGAAATTGCAATCAAAAGTTGATTTCCCAGTAGATGTCCAAGGCTATCATTAACAACTTTAAAGCGGTCTAGGTCTAAGAATAGTACAGCAAATAAATAATTTTTTGGCTGGTGTTTAGTGCGTTCTATTGCCCGCTGTACTCGCTCCATAAATAATCGCTGGTTAGGTAATCCGGTTAGCCCGTCATGTAGGCTATTATGCAGTAATTGCTCTTGTGCTTGTTGACGCTTAATAATATCTTGTTCAAGTTGTTGATTCACTCTAATAAGTTCAATGGTGCGTTCTAGAACCATCTGCTCAAGCTGATAACGATACTGGACTAATTCTTCCTCTACTAATTTACGCTTAGTGATGTCACGGACAATAACAACATACTCTCGTTGCTGGGCATTAAATGGCTGTGAAATAGTCGCTTCAACAATTCGTAAACCTTGGTTTATTTTTAAGGTTTGCTCAGTCCTAATAGACCATTCCTCCGGTTTGCCGCGATAGCATATTAAGAGTTGATTTAATTTTTTTCCAAGCAACTGCTGAACAGTTGTTTGAAATAATTCTTCAGCCGCAGCATTTGTCTGACAAATTCTACCGTTTTCATCTAAGACTAAAACAGTATCTGGAACGGTATCGAGAGTAGTGATAAATAGGTTTTTTGCTTGTTTGCGTGCCTCATCAATAGCAACAATTTGTGGTAGAGTTGTCCAGCAAGCGATCGCAACCCCGATAAAAGAAAGCGTCACTAATAAAATAGCTAGTAAAGAGTTTTGAGGATTATTAGAAACTCTGTCCAATAAATTGCGGATAACCCAACTGCTTGTGGCAGTAATACAAATTAATGATACTAGGACGACCACCTGTAGTACCAGAAAGTCTGAGTTGTTTTTATTAGGTCTAGTGTAGTAACGCTGTGTCCACCATTCTAGGTGTAATGGCGCAAATCTTAATCGACGTAGCGCTACATCTCCTATCATCAAAACAATGGGTAATAATAATCCCACTAAAAAATCTCTCCAATTCCAAGCTAAACCTCCCACTATTAGAACTACCGCTTCTACAAAGAAAAAACCAAGTGACCACCAAGGCCACAACACCTGCGGTTTACCTCGACACAGCCATAATCCTAGATGTAGTCCCATAATGGACACGAGGTAACAGGTACCTGCTACTGTGACAAGTTGAGATACATTTCCCAAATTTAGACAAAGCAAACTGAGGAGAAAGGTAATTAAAATAGCAGGCCCAAGAACACCTTGACGGGAAACTAATGCAAATATGGGAGAAAGCTGTCTGTCTAAGGCAAGTTGGTATAATATCCGAGGAGAGTTGGAAACTGCCGTAGCAGAACTTAGAAGGCAAGATACAGTAATTAAAAGTGTTACTAAAAAAGAAGCATTTTCACCCCAAAAAGGCTTAGAAGCCGCTACCATATTTAAAAAAGCATCATCACCTATTGTTGGATTTGGAGCCGAACACATTAATACCCAAGAAGCACCTAAAAATACTGGAGGAATTAGCCAAGCAGCTACGGTTAAGAACCTTAAAGTTTTATACGGATGGTGGCTATCAGCAACAAAAGAAGAAGTGGTTTCACAAGCATAAATTGAATAGCTAGCCAGAAAAAACCACTTTGCCCATTCTTCAAAGCTCAGGCTATGTGTACTAGTTGGGGTAAATTCCAAACTAGCTGTTGAGAAGCCTAACCATATTACGCCTTGAATACAAAACAAAAGCAGTAATAAAATCGCTGGAAATACAAAAAATAAATGCAGTAGCGCTAAAGCCCGGCTGCCACTGAATGCCACAATAAAAGGAATCGCTGTAAATACAACTTTTAATAAAGTTTCTGGACAAGAAATACCTAATGTTTCAAAATTGACTTTAATTAAGTTTGTAAGAATAATCGCATAAAGTGCCGGTGCTGCTGCCCAGCTAAAAAAGTATCCTAAAGCTACGTAGCGACCTAAGCCAGGAAAGTTCTTTAGTAGCCTTGTAGTATAGTTTGGTGTTCCTCCAGCGACATCTGGCCAATGTCTACCTAGACTTTGTACCTGCAAGTTAAGTAAAAAGGAGATGATCGTGCCAAACAACCAAACTAAGATAGCTTTAGGCCCTAATGCTGCATGAATGATGGGGGCTGTACCAATCCATCCTACATGACCCGTTAAACCAAAGCCCCAGGTTTCGAGATAGCTCAAAGTACGTGGTAGGCGTATTACCAAGCTTTGATTTTTATCTGCCTCTGCCTGTACAGAATTGTTAGTAAGCATTGTTTCTTACCGAAATTTACTGACCTTTTCACTCAATAGCTGAATCTTGCTGCATATAGCTTCGGTATAATTGCTGAACTTATCTAAAGGATAACTTACTCTTACTCCCCTTCCAGCAACAAAAGTTTTTCCGCTTCCCTCTCCTCGTAGGAGATGGAAGCGGAGAGGTAGGGAAGAGGCTGTTCTTGTTAGGTCTGATATTAAAATCAATTGACAAGAGCTATAGCTTTTGCAACAACTCCTGAGTTAACTGAAAAAACGCTTTTGAACCAGCTGATTGGGGAGCATTTAAAACGGCTGGCATAAAACTGTCAACAGCCTTAGCAACATTGACATCAACTGGTATTTGTATCTTACAAATTTTTTCAACACCAAAATCTTCGACAACCCGGTGCATCACTTGTTTATAGTATCTACCAGTGAGAAGGTTAGCACTGGACATGCTAAATACAATTCCCAACATTTTTATGTCTATTTTGGTTTCATGTCCGTGACTGTCTTTTAATTGGGCAATCCGTCTTTCTAGCAGTTGAATACCGACTACAGACAAGGGTTCTGGTTTAGCAGGAAGTATGTAGAAATCGCTGGCGGCTAAAGCACTACGAGTCAATAGATTATATCCAGGCGCACAATCGAGAAGGATAAAATCATATTCTTGACGGACTGGTTTTAAGATGTTATTAATCAAGACTCTTTCAAAGCGATTCCAAATTGTTTCAAAGTCCTGTTCACCTAAAGCAGTTGCTTGCTGATGCAGCATTTCTGACACAACAAATTCATCATATAAGTCAATATCCCCCGGTAATAAATCCAGTCCTGGAAGATTACAAACCTGGGATTGAATGATATCTTGAATTGTAAGTTTTGCTTGTGGGTCTGGATTGATAACTTCGTCTATTAGATACCTAAATGTCTTACTTTGTTTACGACGCTTGGCAAAATCTAAAGGCGACATCAAACTGAGGGTGGCGCTAATTTGACTGTCTAAATCAAGAACAAGCACCCGCTTACCATGATTTTTAGCTAAACAGGTAGCTAAGTTGACGGTGAGGGTGGTTTTACCAACGCCACCTTTCATATTTGCAGTAGCAATTACATATCCCATTGCTTGAGTCCTCTGTTGACGCATTTCCATCTAGGTAGCGTACACCTCTCTCGATCTATTAAATCTTCCATTAAATTTAATATTTTCGGAAACTGAAAAGGTGAGATTGCCTCAATTGTAGGCATTGAGGTAGGTGACACGATTTAATCTCAGCCGTCGTACTGTTTTTTGATGAAATAGGCTAGTAAAATTGCTGTCACTTTGGTTGAAAGCTAGATACCATTAGATTCGGCGTGTTTACTGTTCGGGAGTGCCAAAATGTCTAAACAGCTGGGTCAAAAAATCGCACCCACACCTATATCAAATGATATCAATGTGGTGGATTTGATTGATCAATACTTCACCGCTTACAACTCAGCACGGTTGCGGGAAATCTGCCAACTTCTGAGTCGTGATGTGCTAACGGAAGGTGTCACGGTGGGAGTTAGCCTTTCCGGTGCGATGACACCAGCAGGATTTGGGGTTTCAGCGCTTGCACCCTTAATTCGCAACGGCTTTATTGACTGGATGATTAGCACTGGTGCAAATCTTTACCACGATATGCACTACGGTTTAGGTTTTGAACTCTTTGCTGGTAATCCGTTTTTGGATGATGTGAAACTGCGCCAGGAAGGCACTATTCGCATTTATGACATTATCTTTGGTTACGATGTGCTGTTGGAAACTGATGCATTCATCCGTAAGATTCTGCAAGGGGAAGCGTTTCAGAAGCGGATGGGAACTGCTGAGTTTCACCATTTACTGGGTAAGTATGTTCGGGAAGTAGAAAAGCAGTTGGGTGTGCAGCATTCCTGCTTGCTTGCTACAGCTTATGAGTATGGCGTGCCTATATATACGTCTTCTCCTGGAGATAGCTCAATTGGGATGAACGTGGCGGCTTTAGCTTTGGAAGGTTCACAGTTGGTATTAGATCCATCAATTGACGTAAATGAGACAGCTGCGATCGCATATAATGCCCGTGAATCTGGTGGTAAAAGTGCGGCTGTAATTCTCGGTGGCGGTAGTCCTAAAAACTTTTTGCTACAAACCCAACCGCAACTTCACGAAGTATTGGGATTAGAAGAACGAGGACATGATTACTTTGTGCAGTTTACCGATGCACGTCCAGATACAGGCGGTTTGTCTGGAGCAACCCCATCGGAAGCCGTCAGCTGGGGTAAGATTGATCCGGAAGAGTTACCTAACACAATTGTTTGTTATACCGATAGTACGATCGCTTTACCGCTGGTAACAGCGTATGTTTTGAACAAGTGCGAGCCTCGTCCCTTGAAGCGTGTGTACGACAGGCGAGAAGCCATTTTGGAGAAACTGCAAAAAGACTATCTAGCAGCCAAAACCCAACCATCGGAGCAGGTTCCAGCAGCAGTGGCTGAAAGTGCCCAAAAGCAAACAGCTACTTATCCCTGTGGGCGGTTGATTCCGAATACTCCCTAGAACACCAATTCAGTAGACCTCTTGCAAAAGTGCTTTTTGCAAGAGGGGGAAAAGGGAAAAGGTTAAAGGGGAAGGGGACAATACAAAACCTTTTCCCGACTTATGCAAGAAGTCTAGTAATCCTGGAAGAACCTCTCCCCCAACCCCTCTCCGACGCGGAGAGGGGAGTTTGCCTCCCTTTCCCTGTTAGGGAAGGGGGCTGGGGGGTTAGGTTTTTGATTACTGAATCGATGCTCTAGGTAGCAGGGAGTAGGGGAGAACTATTGACAAAGAGGCAAGGGAGCAGAGAGCAGGGGAGAAGGAACAGAAAGGGGGATTCGACCCCACCTGAACGAGAACCATTTAACAGAAGTGGGGGACGTAAGAACATGTTCCGCTCCGCTCCACGGCTCTTGGATGGGGTTATTTCCCCCTGCTCCCTGCCCCCTTCCCCCCTGACAAGTGTAGGTTTTTTACAGTTAGGAGGAGTTATAACAGTAAAATTCATCAACAGGGGTACGAGGAAAAGAA
>NZ_JBIQNW010000035.1:0-71957 GCF_047228265.1 Nostoc sp. UIC 10607
CCGTTGTACAACCACTCATCTAAGGAAGCTGCTTCCCAAATTGGGTAGAAGTGCAAGCCGATGGCGTTGGAGGAAGGTACTACTGCACCAGAGATGATGTTGTTTCCGTAAATCAAGGAACCTGCTACTGGTTCACGGATTCCATCGATGTCTACTGGAGGTGCGGCGATGAAGGCGATTACGAAGCAAGCTGTGGCGGCTAGTAGGGTAGGGATCATGACTACGCCGAACCAACCGATGTAGATACGGTTGTTGGTGCTGGTAATCCACTCGCAGAATCTATCCCATACGTTGGCGCTTGAGCGCTGTTGTAAGGTTGCTGTCATGGTTTTATAAGTGCGGTTAGTTATTTATGAATCAGGCTCGTTTGTCTTTGCCTGTGGATTCACTTTACAATGCTTTACATTTTTTAATCAAGTTTTATCACTTCAGTAAAGCTGATATCAGTCATGAGTTTTGCTTATTTAAGAGTTAAATGTAAGTGTTTGCGGGTGTTCCAAATACATTGAACACAAAATTTAGATATGTTTACTCTGGTGTTAGCGCCCAAAAGATAAAATAGAAAGGAACAATGTTGTTATCGACTCAGAAATAGAGAGTTGATATTAATTACTACCAACAATTAGGAGGGAAGGTGTGACATGACAATTACTCTAAATCACACCATAGTGCCCGTACATGACAAAGAAGCATCGGCGAGGTTCTTTGCCAAAATTTTTGGTTTAGAGGTTGAGGTTCCCGTTGGTCACTTCGCTGCTGTGCATATAAATGATGAACTGACGCTTGACTTCGCCGATGCTGAAGCGTTTGAGTCGCATCATTATGCGTTCCATGTCAGTGACGAGGAATTTGATGCAATTTTTGCACGCATCAAAGAGGCGGGTATTGAATACAGTAGCGACCCTATGCATCAGAATAAAGGGCAAATTAACCACCGGAATGAAGGTCGTGGCTTCTATTTTTATGACCCCAATGGTCATAACTTAGAACTGTTGACTAAATAATTCGTAATTCATAAGGGACTTGTAAAAAATAAATAATCCCAAAGTACATGGAGACAGGAAGGGGCGCAAGTCCTTGCACCCCTTCGTTCGCGGAGTGTCCCGCAGCAATGGGATGTTTTTTTAACTGGAAGTCCCTAATTCGTAATTCGTAATTCGTAATTCGTAATTCGTAATGACGCTCGCGGACTCGCTACCACTACGCTAACGTAATTCGTAATTAAGAGGGTACAAGCCTGCACTGATAGCTTAGGGGTAGCGAGTCTATCTACCCTTGCGAGGAAGCAAGCTACGAGCAGCATCTCATAGAGAGCGTTATAATTACGAATTATTTTGACCGTTAATAGATATTTGACATCAAGTCAATGCATTACTTCTTTACTAAAAAATATGCTGTAGCATACTCCGGCAATTGGCTGATATTTTGCCTAAATTCTTTTTGACTCTTAAAAATACCTGCTAAAAAATCGAGTTGATAAAGATTGGGTAAAAATGCTCCGCCTGTATCAGCCATAACTCCCATTTGCAGATGTTTGCGACCGCCTTTAGTATGCTCAATAATAATCACTTTACCTAAACCAATATTCAAAACATCTCCAGCAAAGGTTACTCCTGGTTTAATGGAAATTTTTGCATCTATTTTATATCCATAGCCTTTAATGGCATCAACCTCTCTAAAATACCAATAACGCTTTTGTGCTGTTGCCTTTAAGCCGCGAATATAAGACATTCCATTATTTCTATCTACATTAAAAAATGCCCTATAACCATCTGTAAAGTTAATCAGGATTGTTCCTTGCATTAACGCTTCTTCTAAGCCAGTTCTGGTTAGATAAGCGAGACTTTTAACTTTTCCAAATTCTTTACCACCTGGTTCATAAATACCCGACAAAACATCCTGTTTGGTATATTTGGTATAAAAAGTATTGTTATTAGAGCTATCCTTTAGGCTATAAATTGGTGTATTAAAAGTAGAGGTTTTCTTGCGAGAACCGGGGTGAGTAAATACAGCATATTTGGTAATTCGTAATTGTTTTTGTTTCTTATTTTTGGGGTTATAGGCAGTCCATTTGATAACTCTAAAATTGGAATTGATAAATTTAGGGTCTTGTAAACGAGTAGCTCGCTTATTAGCAATATCCTCCTTTAAAACAGCAATCATAAAATCTAAAGTCTTGAGAACATCTTGTACAGTAACGCCTTGAGTGGTGAGTATTCCTGTACGCAGAATATCTGGGTCTTGTGAACTATAATCTTGAAAATATTTTCTCGTATTAACGAGAACAGTTAATAAATCTCCTTGATTGAAATTAACCTTACTACTTGGCAGTTTGACTGGAGTAACAACCTGGTTGCCATTAATACTAAATTTATATTTTTTGAACTCATCGATAACTGGATAGGGTGCAGATGCTGCTAAAAAATCCTGTTGAGATGAAAAAGCGTTTTCTTTACCTGTAATCTCAGCAGATGTTTGTTGAGGGATTAAAGGATTTTGAAACCCTGAGGTAAGTTGATCAGGAATTTGATTTGATGTGAAGGAAATCTGTGATTCAAGTGAGGCAAAATTTTCTTGCTGAGTAAAGGAATTATCTTGTTGAGCTAGCTGTTTAGTTTTTGACTGAGTATATACATCACTACTGGCTAAACTTACAAGCAATAAGGCAGCACAACCTAGTGTGAAGCGAAATTTTTGGCTGGATAAGATATTCATAACTTGGAAAATCAATTTTTAATGCTAAATAATCAACATTATGTTTCTATAACCTCACGCACTAACTGCGCCAACTTTTCGGCACTATCAGGAACTGCGATCGCTTTGGCTTTTTCCCCCATCTTTGCTAATTCTTGCGGTGACTGCAATAAATTCAACACATTACTTTGCAATACTTCAGTCGTCAACTCCGATTGCTTTAAGGTTAATGCTGCACCAGCTTTTGTAAATACGTCTGCATTGTAAGATTGATGGTCTTCTGCGGCAAAGGGATAAGGAATTAAAATCGCTGGCGTTCCACATACTGCCAATTCTGTCAAGCTACCTGCGCCAGAACGACTAATAGCAAGAGTTGCCCGTTGCAACAACGCTGCCATATTGTTGTAAAAAGGTAAGGATATGTACTGTGGATGTTTGAGACTATCTGCTTCTGGATCGCGATCGCCAGTTAAATGTACTACATAAGCACCAGCATCAAACCAAGCATTTGCAGATTCACGCACCAACTTATTAACTGCAACTGCACCCTGGCTACCACCAAAGACGACAATCAAGGGAACACTCTCAGGAATAGCTAAATCCAATGGTGCATCAATTGCCCCATCGAGAAATTGCGCTCTTACAGGAGTGCCAACGCAGACATTTTTGGCACGGGGCAAATACTTAGCAGCTACTTCAAATCCCAAGGCTACCGCACTACACCAAGGGCCAAAGAAGCGAGTTACTTTACCAGGTATTGCGTTAGATTCGTGGAAAACCACGGGTAAACCTAGGGAACGCGCCGCAATGACGGCTGGCCCGGCAATGTAACCCCCTGTGGTAAATACCCCTTGAAAATTTCCCTGTTTAAGAATTCGTCTGACTTCTATAATCGAACCAGCGAGTTTACCCAAGGTACGAATCGAGGAGAAGCCAAACCCTTGCTGAAACCCTTCAACTGCAATAGTATTCAAGGGATACTCTTTAGGGACAAGTTGAGTTTCTAGCCGATTGGGTACTCCCAGCCATTCTATTTGATAATCTGGCAGTTTTTGTGCCAGTGCGATCGCTGGAAACAAGTGTCCACCAGTCCCACTGGCAGCTATTAATAATCGTATCGGTGCGTTTGCCATCAAACCTCTACCGTTTAGCGTCTAGCTTAACTAAGATAAAACAATTTCCTTACTTTCTCTAATCAAATCAGTAAACTCTTACCAATGACTAACATTATTACTGCCTTAGTGAGACGACAAATCAGATTTCCAGCGAATATCTGGCTGGTTTCGTTTCTGCTAACCCTTGGTTTAACAAGTGGTTGGCAACCCACTCAAGCGACGACACCACAGCAATTATCCCAAACCACTACACCCCAAAATGCACCAGCCAATCTGAAAAATCTGCTAACACAAGTTGATGCCGCCGCCAGCCTAGGCGATGTCAAAGGGGTGTTGCAATTTTACAGCCCTACTTTCACTCATGGGGATGGATTAAACCTCCAAACCTTGGAAAAGTCTTTGATTTCACTTTGGCAACGATATCCCAAATTGCAATACAGTACAAAACTGCTATCTTCAAAACCTGAGGGTAATGCGATTATTGCCGAAACAGAAACGAAGATAACTGGTTTATCCTCCGGTAACAGTAATAATTCGGCTCTCAATGCCACGATTAAATCGCGTCAGCGCATTGAAAATGGCAAAATCACCCGCCAAGACATTTTGTCAGAACGCACCCAACTTACCTCTGGCAGCAAGCCGCCCCAAATTGATATTAAATTACCAGAGAAGGTGCAAGTTGGTCAGAAGTATAATTTTGATGCGATCGTCCAAGAGCCACTTGGTGATGATTTTCTACTAGGAACGGCGCTAGAGGAACCCATCCAACCAGATAAATTTCTCAACCCTACATCCGTGGATTTGGAATTACTAACATCTGGTGGACTGTTCAAAACGGGACAAGCACCATCTACCCCTGGTAGCCAATGGGTTTCTGCTGTCATCCTGCGGGGTAATGGGATGACGATGGTAACTCAGCGCTTGCAAGTGGTGAAGAAGTAATTAAGAGTTAAGAGAGACGCGATTAATCGCGTCTGTACAGGAGTTAGGAGTTATAGACGACTGATGATAAATTATGAACTATGAAACTTGTACTAATTCATAATTCATAACTATTAACTCCTCACTCCTAACTATCCTAATGACTTCCCTAGAAAATCAAATCATTTTGATCACTGGTGCAAGTAGTGGTATTGGTACTGCTTGTGCAAGAATTTTTGCTGGTGCGGGTGCAAAACTGATCTTAGCGGCACGACGGTTAGAACGTTTGCAGCAGCTAGCAGATACTCTCATTAAAGAATTTGGTATTGAAATTCATTTATTACAGCTAGATGTGCGCGATCGCAACGCTGTTGAATCTGCCATTTCTACTCTACCCTCTGCCTGGTCTGAAATTGACATTCTCATTAACAATGCTGGTCTAAGTCGCGGTTTAGACAAGTTGCACGAAGGCAGCTTTCAAGACTGGGAAGACATGATTGATACTAACGTTAAGGGTTTACTTTATGTTTCCCGTTATGTTGTTCCGGGAATGGTGAGTCGCGATCGCGGTCATGTGGTAAATTTAGGTTCCATTGCCGGACATCAAACCTATCCCGGTGGCAATGTCTACTGTGCTACCAAAGCTGCTGTGAGAGCAATTTCTGAAGGTTTAAAACAAGACCTATTGGGAACGCAGGTACGTGTAACTTCCGTTGACCCCGGTATGGTGGAAACGGAATTTAGCGAGGTGCGGTTTCACGGAAATACTGAACGCGCTAAAACAGTCTACCAGGGAGTTACGCCACTGACAGCAGATGATGTGGCTGATGTGATATTTTTCTGTGTGACGCGATCGCCCCATGTCAATATTAACGAAGTTGTGTTGATGCCTGTTGACCAAGCTAGCGCTACGTTAGTTAATCGGCGAACAGAAAAATAACCCAATTTAAGAAGATGAAATTCTAAACACTCCCACATATTTTGAAAATTTTACTACGCTCATTTCCAAAAAACCATTGGTTAGATTTGGAATATTTTGATGTTACTAAAAATACTTTTTAAATGTATTTTTCTTTTTTCGTATGAAACCACCTTGCTAAATCCCCCTTAAAAAGTACAAATTTTTGGGTTTTTGAGATGCGATCAATCGCCGTCTCTACAAGTGTTTTGGTCTTATGTGAACTGTATTGCCTTAAAAAGGGGGACTTTGATTCTGGTCTTGCAAACTGGAGCGACTGGCATGGGTTAGGGGGGATCAATAAGAACCTGGAATAACAAGCAACTACTTTTAAAACATCCTTTAAGGCTAGTTGGAAAATCTGAGAAAATACATAAAATTACAATTTTCTCAAAAAATTATAGCTTTTGGTTGTAGATGATTGCGGAAATTGTTTTGATTGTCTTGTAGTTATATAATTTCTGCTTATCAAAAAATAAAACAAGCATCTATCCTAAGATAGATTTTTTAGGGTTAATCTTTCTGTATGCATTTTTTAGAACTAGATTATGCAAAAATTATTTTTACTCCTACATAAAATTCATATATGTTATCCAAACAAAAGTGCTGACTATACAACTTAAAGGAAAGATTCATTATTAATCAAAATAAAAGTGCTGTAGTGAATGCAGGATGAGTTAAAAAAGCCTGAATTACTTCTGCTTCAGACACTTAAAAATTTATTAAGTAAATTTTATAGTCTTGACAATAAAAGGAATATTTTATTGTTTAACAAAATATCATATCTTCAATACTTTCTTTCTCTTCCCATTAAACCTTCTCTGCGAACCGTTTTGATTGTTCCCTTTATTCTGCAAATCTTAGCGGTGGTAAGTTTAACGGGTTATCTCTCATTCAAAAATGGGCAAAAAGCAGTAAATAATATTGCCACACGGCTACTAAGTGAAATTAGCCAGCGTGTTCAGCAAAATCTGCATACCTTTCTTGAAACTCCCCAGCAAATTAATCAGAATAATGCTAATGCTATTAAACTTGGTCAATTAAATATACAAGATTTTGCTATCTTAGAAAAATATTTTTTTGAACAATTAAAAGTATTTAGTCAAGTTAGTCTAATTGGGTTTGCCAATAAAAACAAAGAGTTTATTTCAGCAGAAATATTTCCTGATGGCTCTTTGACAATCAGAGCATCTGGTAAATCAACTAAGTATAATTTACGGACTTATACTACTGATAAACAAGGCACACGCACGGGAATAAAAGATTTTGGCAAACCTTATGATACTCAAAGACGTGGTTGGTATAACAAACCAATAGCAGAAGAAAGACCAATTTGGAGTGAAATTTATCCTCATAATTCTGGCATTGCCTTGTACATCGCTGCTAGTCAGCCTGCTTACGATAAACAGGGCAATTTGCAAGGTGTATTACTCTCAAATTTAAATTTATCCAAAATTGGCACTTTTCTGCAAAATTTAAAAATTGGTAAAACAGGAATAAGTTTTATTGTTGAGCGTCAGTCTGGAAGATTGGTAGCAACCTCAACTAATGAAAAGCCCTTCCGCTCAAATAATTTAGAATCACAATTAGCAGAGAATAGAATTAAGCCATTTTTAGCTATAGATAGTAATGATAAAAAAACACAATTTACTAGTAAATATTTAAAAAATAAATTTAATCAATTTAAGTCAATTAATAGCTCACAGCAATTATATTTCTCGATAGATGGGAAGCGGCAGTTTATTCAAGTTTTACCCTTCCAAGATAATCGAGGACTTGACTGGTTAATTGTGGTAGTAGTCCCAGAAGATGACTTCATGCAGGAAATTAATGCTAACACCCGCACAACTATTTTCTTGTGTATTGCTGCTTTGATAGTGGCTGTAGCTGTCGGTGTTTTAATTTTACGGTGGATTACTCAACCAGTTCTAGCTTTAAAAAAATCAGCTTTAGCGCTTGCTCAAGGTGAATGGGAAAAAAGAATAAGAATAGAGCGTTCCGATGAATTGGGGGAATTAGCCAAGTCATTTAATAGTATGGCGGATCAACTCCAAGAAAAGTTTTCCCAAATGCAGGATTTAAACAAAGCTTTATTGCAAAGTGAAACCCGTCTGAAACAATTTCTTGACGCTATACCTGTGAGTGTTTCGATAGATGATAGTAGTGGGCAACTCTATTATACTAATCGAGCTTCACAACAGTTAGTCAATGTAGAGTTATTACCATTTATCGAATACGAAAATATAGCAGAATATTATCAAATTTATCTAGCTGGAACTGACCAGTTATGTCCTGCTGATGAACTGCCAATTGTATATTCTTTAGCTGGTAAAACTGTCCATGTTGATAATCTTGAGTTTCGCCACCCGAATAAAACTATCCCTGTAGAAGTTTTAAGCACCCCAATTTTTGATGAATCAGGGAAAGTAATATATGCGCTCACCGTTTGTATTGATATTACCGAACGCAAAAAAGCAGAGAAGATTCTAGCTGATTATAATTCGATTTTAGAACAACAGGTTACTGAACGTACCCTGGAACTACAACGGGAAATAGCTGAACGCAAGCAGGCAGAAGTAGCGCTTTTAGAAAGCGAGACGCGATTTCGGCTATTAGCAGAGGCAACATTTGAAGCGATCGCTATTACCGAACAAGGCATACTTTTAGACACTAACCAAACCTGTGCTGAGATGTTTGGTTATGAACTTTCTGAGTTGGTTGGTATGCGTGTCATGGATTTTACTGCTCCTGAATACCGGGAACAGGTGATGCAGAAGATTCGCTCAGGAGATGAAGGAATTTATGAAACCGTTTGTCTTTGCAAGGATGGAAGCACATTTCCGGCTGAGATCAGAGCCAGAGTCATGTCATATCGTGGGCGTACCATCAGGATGGCTGCAATACAGGATATTACTAGTCGTAAGCAGGCTGAAGAAGCAACCGTATTGGCAGAACGTAACCGCTTGGCACAGGAAATTCACGATACTTTAGCACAAGCCTTCACCGTTGTTATTGTCCACTTAGACACCGCCTCACGAAAACTGACAACAGATATAGAAGTAGCACATAAATTAATCAAAGCAGGGCGAGACTTAGCTCATTCTGGGCTAACTGAAGCACGCCGTTCGATTAAAGCATTGCGATCGCAATTATTAGAAGACGGCGACATTTTTAATGCTCTCAATCGCTTCGCCACTCAAATGTTTTCCCCTACCAATACACATATTGTCTGCCAATTAATAGGCGAGATATACCCCTTGTCTCCAGATGTTGAAAATAACCTACTCCGCATTGGACAAGAAGCATTAACCAATGCCTTCAAGTATGCCCAAGCTGGAGAAATTCAAATTGAACTGGCGTATCAAGAAAGCCAGTGCAGCTTGCGAATCAAAGATGATGGTCAAGGGTTTGACATCGCCAGTGTATCTGTTATCAACAGCTTTGGGCTTTTAGTCATGAGCGAACGGGCTGAACGCATCGGGGCAAAACTAACAATTCAGAGTTCGCCAGGACAGGGAACAGAAGTTTCAGTATTAGTCTACCGAGAGTAAATGATTATGAGCCAATCCAATGTCATTCGCATCCTACTTGCTGACGATCATCCCATCTTGGGGCAAGCTTTAACAATGTTTCTTCAATGTGAGCCAGATATGACTGTAATTGGCCATGCTGGCGACGGGCGAGAAGCGTTAGAACTTTTCCGCCAACATCAACCCGATGTAGCGCTGATGGATTTGCGAATGCCGAAGATGGAAGGTGCTGATGCGATCGCAGCCATCTGTGCTAAGTTTAAACACGCCCGAATCGTTGTGTTGACTACCTTTGATGGCGATGAAGACATCTATCGGGGATTACGGGCGGGTGCAAAGGGCTATCTCCTCAAGGGCGCGGAACCGAACGAACTTTTGGATGCGATTCGCACTGTTCATAAAGGTAAAAGGTATATTCCGCCCACTATAGCAGCCAAGCTAGCCGAGCGGATGGGTAGTGAAGAATTGAGCGATCGTGAGTTAGAAGTGCTGCGCCTGATCGCCAAGGGCAAGAATAACCAGCAGATTAGCAATGTCCTTAATATCGCTGAGAGTACCGTCAGGTTCCATGCCAATAATATTTTCGGGAAGTTGAAGGTTAGCGATCGGACTCAAGCCCTAGTCACCGCGCTGAATCGGGGCATTGTCAGGCTATAGTTTGCAGCTTCTTGACCTCACATTTTGACAGGTTTAAAACCCAACATTTCGCTAGGGACAAATTTAAGATTTTTGTCTAGCCTTAGTATATATACTTAGTTTTAATTTGTACGTCTGTGAGGAGTACATACTTTTTCCAAACTGAACTTGAATTATCAGTGTTCAAAAACAAACCAAAAAATAGACGAGAGTAAAAAGCTAGCCAGATGACTAAATCAAACAGTTCTGATTTGACATCAAATCTTTCCCAAAAAAACAGTTTGGATGAGTCTTTACCAGCAAATACTATAGATTCTAAAGCACCCTTTGAAGATGTTCTAGGTAAGGGAATTGAAAAACTAACATCTGAGATTTTTATCTTTTTGTTGTGCTATACCATGCTACTAATTGGAATAGGAGTGTTTGGAACAAAGCTTGCTACGGAACTTCGCACACTTCTATACATTCTTCCTGTTCTAGGTGTAGGTCCTTATTTTTGGCTCCGCAGGCAGCAGTTGACAGCAGAAGCACAAGCTGCCAAAGATAATTTACTCCGTCAAACAGTACAGCGACAAGCGGAAATAGAAGCCGAAAAAGAGAAATTGAGACTTGATGCACAGACGCAAATTGAAAAGATAAAAGCTGAAACAGACCAGAAAATTGCTGGGCTACAAACTGAAAATCTCAACCTCAACATGAAGGTAGAACAGCTGTCTAATAGTAAGGTATTGGGTACTGAGAATGCACCCAAGGGTCTGAATTTAGAACAATTCAAAATAGGATTAGACGCGAAGGACATCAAAGAAGGATCAACTGTGGTAGGTTTATCTTTTGAAGATGATGATTTAATTCAACTTTTTCAGGAACTAGATAAGGAGAACCAAAACGATTTAAGGATTTTCATACTACATTTAAAAAAAATAAATAAGGAAAATGGGTATCAGTTGAGGAGTCTGATAAAAGATATTCAAGAATTAAATGATGAAAATCGTAATGAGTTGAGGGGTACTGTTATGAGCTTGCGTCAACAACAGCTAAGAACCAAAGCCAAAATAGATAGAGCAATATAAAATGAGTTATTCATTTCCAAGAATAACAACTTACGAGGACAGTATTACTCGTTTCTACAATCCTGATGATAAATTTTTTGTAGAGCGTGTATGGCTAGTTAAAAAAATTGAGCAGTTCAAGCAAAATCCCAAGGGGAGACATTTAATTATTGTGGGTGAGCCAGGAAGTGGTAAATCTACTTTCATGGCTTACCTAGCCCAATATTGGAATTGTCCTCGTCACTTTATTAGAGTTGAGAATAAAAGTGATGCCAGTGATGTGGATACTCGCTCTTTCCTCGTTTCTTTAGGCGCACAACTTTACCAAAAATATGGTCAAGATATTTTTGATCAGAATATTTCTGATACTATTGTAAAGGTAAATAATATTACAGATAATACAGAGATTGTTGGGCGATCTACTAAAGAATCATATACTCTGCCTTTCCTGCCTTTAAAGGGAAATGTATTGGTTGAAGCCAATCAAGTGTCCGGTCATAGCAAAGTAACTGGTGAACAGATTGGAAAGCGATTAGATAGCTCGAAACAACTTGATGAAAGTACTCTACTACATGTGGCAGTACTCGATCCTATTCGGAAAATTCAGGAGATTTATCCAGACGAAACGGTTGTGATTTTGGTTGATGCTCTAGATGAGTCTTTACAACATACAGGTAAGCGAATTATAGACATCATCCCTCTAGCTACAGATGCAGGTTTTCCGAAAAATCTGCGTCTAGTGATGACTTCTCGACAGGGAAATCATTTAGTGAAATTCCGACGTGATGACTTGCTGTTTTTAGAAAAGAATGTTGAGCAAGGAGGTTGCCGACAAGAAGTTCTTAAGGACGCAAAAGTTTACATTCAGAAGCGAACAGCAGAAAAACCGCTTTTCGATGTAATCGAGGCTTTACCACCTAATGAAAAAAAGAGTTACATTGCTGAAATTGAACAGAAAAGTGATGGCAATTTTCTATATTTGTACCACTTTTTTAATCAGGTTATAGAAATTATTAACGACGATAACACAAATTTAAAAAAGACAAATTTAAGAGAGATAGTTCTCCCTGAGAAATTGGATGATATTTATAAGTTTTTCGTATTAGAAAGAATTCTTAAAAGTATACCTGATTCAATTAAATTTACCGTTAGGAATAAGTTTCCCGATAAATTGGTTTCCCAATGGCAAGAAGATGATGAAATTTACAAAGTTACAATATCTGGTTATGAAGTCACAGTAATTCTAAAAAATGCTGACAGAGAATTTGAACTTTTAATGGACGCTTTCGATCTTGGAGTTGATATTGATCGTTATAGTGTTAAACGTGAGAAGGGAAGAGACCCTGAAACTTTGAAGGAGAAGTATCTGCCAATTATCGGTGTTCTCGCAGTTGCCAAAGAAGCATTAAACCGAAAACAATTGGCTAGATTTTCTAACGTAGAGGACGACTACGTAAATTCCCTAGTTGCTGAACTTAAGCAATTTATGGATGAATTTCAAGAAAAGGTAGAAAAAGGAAAGGTAGAAGAACGCTATCGCTTCTATCACATCTCGTTGAATGAATATTTACTAGACAGTAGACGTAATCAAGATTACTCGTTGGATGAAGTAGAGTACCATAGCAAAATTGCATCTTATTATAAAAAAGAGTCTGAATCTTGGAAAAACATAAATTGGGAAAACATAAACTCGGCTAATAAAGATGAGTATGAGGCTAAGTATGGGTTTCTGCATTTAACAAAACACTTGAATGCAGCAGGAAGGCAAGAGGAACTCTACACGCTGCTAACTGGATCGCCAGAATGGATGAAAGCAAAATCTAATAACCTTGGCAATGCAGCTTATGTTGATGATCTAGAGTTAGCGATTAATAACTTCAATGATCCGTTGGAGGAGGCAAACCAGCTAGTAACACTAGTCAAGCTTTATACAGCGTTACAGGTTGTTAACCAGCGAGTGAGCATCCCTAATTTAAAAACCTTAGTTTGGTTAGGACACAAAACGGAGGCTCTCAGTCATGCTCGTCTAATGCCTGATGCTAAAAATAAGTTTGATGCTTTGATGACAATTCATAATGCACTGAAAGAAAAAAAACAGTTAGATAACAACCTTCTCAATGAAGCAGAAAAAATTGCAGAGGAAATTCGGGAGGATAGCTTAAATAAAGCCGAAGCGCTGATTGAATTAGCAGTAGCTTTAATTGAAGCAAAATATGGAGATAAAGCAAAAGCTGTTTTGCATCAAGCAGCAGAAGTTGTAGAAAAAATTCCCGTTGCGTATTATAAAGCAAAGACTCTAATTAAATTGATAAATGCTCTAGCTTGTACCGACGACTTTACTGAGGTATGGAAAGTTGTAGCACAAGCTCAGGAAGTCACAAACATAATTACGAGCTATCGTTATAAAGCAGAAATGCTGGTAGAATTTGCGGCAGCTTTGACCAAGATTGGATGTAGAGAAGAAGCAAAAATCTTATTTGAAGAAGCCCAGAACGTTATTAACAAGGATAAAGATATCTGGAGACAAACAGATGTGCTGCTTAAATTGGCAATTGCCATGAATCATGCCACATTGAATAGTGCGAGTTCGTTATTTAACAAAGTTGAACAAATTGCGGATGAAGTTTCGGAAGGTATCAAAAAAGCAAATATACTGATTGATTTGGCAGTTGCGTTAGCTCAAACTGGATTTCAAAGCGAAGCTAAAATTATACTAGATAAAGTTAAGATTATTGATTTAAGTAATGTGCATAATGAATATAAATTAATTTTAGAAACGCAATTAGCAATTGCTTTAGGTTTGACAGGGATTTTTAGTGAAGCAAAAATATTAGCATTAAATATTAAGCAGAAAATAAAACAAGTTGAAGTATTAAGTAGATTAGCAGTTATTGCTAATACTAAAAATGCAAATGAATCTAAAGATTTTTTAAATAAAGCTCATGAAATTGCACATAAAATTGAAAATGAATCAGATAAGCTTGGAGCTTTAAGTAAACTTATACAAGCTTTAGGAGAAGTAAATAATTTTAAGAAAGCAGAGGAGATAGCAACTGAATTCAATAAAATTAGAGATGTAGTCGAAAAAGATTTTAAATCAGAAGTACTAGCTAAATTAGGAACAATTTTGGCAAATGCCGATTATGAAAAAGATAAAGTAAGTGTGATTTTTCGAGAAGCTGAAAAAGCAGCTCAAAGCCTAACAGAAAATTTACAAAAAGGAGAGGCTCTTAGTAAGTTAGCAATAGCTTTAGTTCGGAGTGGGCGTGAAGCAAGGCTGATATTAACAGATATAGATAAAATTATAGATGATATTTTATATTCAAAAGAACATTTAACTATTGGTTATAACCAGGGCGGAATATTGATTGATATAGCACATTTTTTAGCGATAGATAAGAATTTTTTAAAATTAAAAGAAATCGCTAATGCTATTCAAAATCATGCTTATCTTAAGGCTGAAATACTGAGCTTATTAGTAGAAGGACTTGCTAAAGCTAAAAATTTCTCCGAAGCAGAGGAAGTTGTACAAAAAATTGAAAAAAATTCGGTAAAAGCATCAGCAATGAGTAGATTAGCAGTAGAAGTAGCTAAAACTAATATCAATAAAGCACGGAATATTTTTAGTGAAGCTAAGAAAATTGCATTTGCTTTACAAGAATATATTGATAATGAACCAGAAATAGTAATTGAACTAGTAGCAGATTTAGTTAGTGCTGGAGAATTGAATGAAGCAAAAAACATTGTAAACTTAGTCAAGGATGATTATTTGAAAGCTATAGGACTAAGTAAATTGGCAAGAGGTTATGCCCAGATTAAAGATTTTGATGAAGCTAATAATGTTATTAAAGAAGCAAAGAAGGTTTCTAATCAGATTAGAGCTAGTGCTCATCAGTCAATGACAAAAACTGAATTAGCATTAACTTTAGCTCAAATCAAACTATTTAAAGAAGCTTTCAATGTTTTTTCTAATGTAAAAACATCTAGTAAATTTCTAATTTATTTAATGGAATTTGAATCATCTTTTGAGCAGATAAGATCTGGCTTAACAATTAATATCTTACAATCGGCAATACACATTCTAGCTTGGAAAGATCCAAACTGTATTCAAATTGATGAAATGTTTTGTTCCAAAAGTAAACTTTTACAAGAGGATTAAAATGAAGCTAAAAAAAGGAAATACTAAAAAACTGGCTAGCTGGGCAAGAATTTCTTTATTGCCATCAATGATAGTTTCCTCAATTTTGGGCGTAACTAGCAGTAGCTTTGACTATTATCTTGCTGACACAGGTCAGACGTCTTCTTTTACAGCTTATGTTTTACCTGTATACACAAATATTACTGTTTACGGAACTCCAAGTTTTTTTCAATGTCCTGAAGCACCATCAGCAAATCTTCCTGAGTGCTTAAAGCTATCTAATGATGTTGAGTTAACTGTTGAAAACGAAAACGATATGTGGCTAAAAATTATAGATTGCAAAGGTTCAACACCAGTAAGTAGCTCAAACTGTTCAAAAACTAAAGGTCAATACATTCATAAGTCTTCTGTTTTAACTGATAATAAGGATGCTTATTTATCTTTTAAACGCTATCAACAAGATGTAAAATATAGAGATTGGATAAATTCAGAGGTTAATGATTGGTTAAATGCTATAAAAAAGATAAAAAATATAAAACGATCACCAGAACAGTCACCACAAGAAAGTAAATTAATAGATATTGTAAATAATAAATTGACAATACAAGACCTCACGGTGTTAACGAAATTAACAGATGAGAATGAGCTAGATGCGAATAAGCTTGCTATTCTGTTTCAGAATCTAGAGAGAGAACTTCTTCCATTAAGTCTTCGATTCAACTTTAAAATAACTCTTTCTGATTATTTCTCAGAGTTAAAAAACATGCCTCCTGAGTTTCTGGAGATAATAAAAAATAGTAGTTTTGAGTATTTAAACGCACTTTTCAACGGTAGGGCGTTACAATTAGCTTCTTTTGTAGAGAGTAGCACTAATAATATACAAGAAGACTTAAGTAAACGGGTTCAACAGCTTCAACCATTGGCAAAAGTACTTATTCTGAAGCTAAAAGAGGTTACTACTCAAGTAAAAGAAGAAAAAGCATCTATCAGAAATCAGAAACCATTATTTCATAAAAAATAATGATGTAAATTTGACAAAAGCTGATTTAAATGTAGCAATGTAATAGCCTATCCACGTGTGCGATCGCCTCTGGAAAATCGCACTTCTGTTGATAGGGTTAAAACAGGCGATCGCACCTTAATATTCATACTCTTGCTTCATGCGATCGCATCTAATACTTTACTACAGGCGATCGCACTTCTCATGACAGGGTTAAAGCAGGCGATGTCTAAGACGGGCTACACCTACACCTAACGAGGCAGGATGTCATCTAAGCGAAGTTGCAGACTAGGCAAAAGCGGTGAGTTAATTGATTGATTTAGCCGATATTTTTGTTGAGTATATGTGTCTTCAACCAATTGACAGACAGTGAAAGTAGGTTGTTTGGGTTTACCAATGAATGCCACACCGCCCAATCCTCGATAATCTACGATCCAATATTCAGGAATGCCTAAGAGGGCATATTCCTCAACCTTGCGAGCATAGTCAGTTTCCCAGTTGCTGCTAACAACTTCAACCACCAGTTTGATGGATCGTCCCATTGTAATTACAGGCTCTCGCTCCCAAAGAGGTTCACGGTTGAGAACGGTTTCATCAAGAACGACGATATCAGGACGACGAACTGTAGCTGCATCTGCAAAGGGGTAAATATAAACAAGTGCGAGGAATAAACCAGGGGAGTTGTTCTGCAACAAAGTAAATACCAATTTGGGTTGCTACTTTGCCACTCACCGTTTCGTATGGCCCAGTGGGTTCCATGTCAATAAGTTCTCCATCAGCCAATTCATAGCGGGGATTATCTCGGTATTGAGAGACAAAATTTCCAAATGCAAAGGTTTTTGCGGAAATATATGTCATTTCCCTCTTCAATCATTCAAGATGCTGACTCAACCCCCGACATGAACGCCAGGTCGCCTCTGGGGATTCTTTTCAGCCCGACGGAGTACTTCACGGGTAACTACAGCAATATCACCCTCTCCAAACAAGATAAAACGCAGTAAATATTGTATGGGGTTGCCCTCAACCCAGCCAAAGTAGGCATGGGGAATCTTACCTGTTTGGTCACGAATATACAGCAGTAAAGCCGCGATCGCATTAGGGACTGCTGCACTCTCAGCCCGCAAGATGCGATAATCACCAACTTGCACCCCTTTTACTTTGATGATATCCGCAAATTCTGAAGCATCTGATACCTGAATTTCTAGAAAAAGGATTGGATCGTTGGGCGGAATATGGTTATCCTCGCGTACCTCTTTCTCTTTCATAAAATACTCTAGGACATCACCCGTATTCAATCGATTTGCAATCAGTCGTATTGCTCCTTGGCTCTCTTCAGCAAGGAATTGGGCAGCAAGTTCGTCAACTTCGATCCGCTCTGCTCGCAGTTCTGTTGAACGCCAAACGCGAGAAACCAACGAGGTAAAAATGATCACACCGATGAAAAACCCAGCAATCCTAATCCCTTCTGGTCTTTCGATAATATTGACAATAGTGGTGTATAAAAATAACAGTGTGATAATTCCAAAAACGAGTCTTGCCCGCTTTTCTCGGTGACGGTGGGCTGATAAGGTAACGGCAAAGGCGGCTGAGGTGATTAACACAAGCACACCAGTTGCATAAGCCCCACCTTGCGCTTCCACATTTGCTCTAAAGATAATTGTGACAACAAATGCGATCGCTGTGTAGACTAACACTAAAGGTCGCGTTGCTCGTGCCCAATTGGGTGCCATACCATAGCGTGGTAGGTAGCGAGGCACAATATTCAGCAGCCCTGCCATTGCAGATGCACCTGCAAACCACAAAATGGAAATAGTACTTAGATCGTAAATTGTGCCAAAGCCATTGCCTAAATATTGATGTGCCAGATAAGCAAGGGCCCGTCCATTGGCTTTGCCCCCAGATGCAAATTCTGCGGCTGGAATCAGTAAAGTGGTTATAAAGCTGGTGGTCAGCAAAAAGAAGCTCATAATCAGAGCAGCAGTTGTGAGGAGCTTGCGTGTATTCCGAATCCGCCCTCTGGGATGGTGTGGGGTGTCGTTGCTGCTACCTCTGACTAAGGGCATAACGGTTACACCAGTCTCAAAACCTGACAATCCCAGTGCTAATTTGGGGAATATGAAGAGAGCAATGCCGATTAGTATCAAAGGATTGGAATGGCGGGTAAAAAGTGCAGTCTGCCAGTTAGCGATCGCTCCAGGGTGAGTTACGATCTCATACAGACCGACGCTAACGACAATAAAGTTTAACAGCAGATAAACTCCCACCAAAACGACTGCAATACCAATCGCTTCCCGGAAACCTCTTAAGAAAACTGCGCCTAGTAATGCAACTAATATCAGGGTGATTGCGATCGTTTGATTGTGAAGCCAATTTGGAGCCAGTGGATTTTCGATGATATGAGCTGTGGCATCAGCAGCTGACAAGGTAATGGTAATAATAAAGTCAGTTGCCACAAAGCCGAGTAAGCACAGTACAAGTAATTTGCCTTGCCACCAAGGCAGCAAACGCTCTAACATTGCGATCGACCCTTCACCATGAGGGCTTTCGGCAGCAATGCGCCGATAGATTGGCAATGCTCCAAAGAGCGTCAGCAAAACCAGAATCAGGGTAGCTAGAGGAGAAAGAGCGCCAGCCGCCAATGCTGCAATCCCAGGTTGATAGCCAAGAGTCGAGAAATAATCTACACCAGTCAAGCACATCACCTGCCACCAAGAATGCTGGCGATGTGGTTCTTCCTTGCGGTAAGGCCCTTCCTTCTCTCGTCTATCTTCTTCAAGCAACCAGTCGATTAACTGGCTGCTGAACCGTTTTCTTGAAACAATTGATTTAGCCATCAAATACGGTTGTGTTACAATCGGCTTTGTGATTTTTTTGAGCTACAAAGATATAACATTATTATTGTAGGTTAAGCTTACTGTCCGATTTGCAAAATTTCCAGCCAGTTATGTCTACACCTACGCTTCTCACTATCTTCTACACCTACACTTAACGAGGCAGAATATCATCTAAACTTTTTTTACTTCTTCTTTGTGAATCGATATATTTTCATATAAGGCCAATCAGCCTGATCTTCCAAGTTATATAAATAACTCATTTCTTTTTTGAAAACATCTTTGAGTTCCCAATCAAATTCACGATTAACTATCAAAAAAACTGTATCTGCATTTTTGGTCAAAATACTAACTTTTTCTGCCATATTTTTTCCTTTCACAGTTTTTGTAAGATATGTAGTTGATGAATCTCCATAATAACGGAGTAATTTAGGCTGTCCATATAACAATACAGATTTTGCGGATTCATTTCTATTTTCTAGAAGGTAGCGAACAGCCGAACGGTAGTCATCTTTTGCATAAGCTGGATTTAAATAGTATTGAAAATTTGAATAAACATTCATACTTAACAAAGTAACTGTAGCTAACTTTGTTAATTTAGGAGCTAGAGTAAATTTATTTTTATGCTGGTAATTGTGTAGAAAAGCTGATGGTATCAGAATTACAAGTGGTATACATAGATAAAAAGAGTGCCGTGGTAGCCAATTAATTTTGGTTGCCAGGGCAAACAGAAAGCTTAGTAAAAATGATGTGAACAAAACTGATGTGAAAAAGTAATCAGCCCGTTGATATCTTTTTCTCTTACTGGGTATTAATAAGCTTTTTACTAAAGCTATAAAAATCACAGTACTGACAATAATAAATATTAGTAAAACAGGCCAGTAACTAAGTAAAACATTTATCTTTTCATCATCGCGTAATTTATCCATTGGTGGCCCATAGGATGTACCGACTAATATACCGTAGATCACAAACATAATGTTTTGAAGTATAGGTAATCCAGTCCGAGTAACCTCAGTAGCCGTTGGATCAGATACAGCCGATGAAGATAAATAGAACCAAATCATTGGGGAGGAAAAAACTACTGGAGCTATCCACCATTTAGCTAATTCTTTTAAGTTTCTATAAACAATAGCATGAGACAAAAAAATAGATGAGCTAAAGATTATTGACAAAATACTGCCACAACTTCCTATGGCAGTAAAGATAGCAAAAAGCAATTGTGAAATAATTTTATTACTCTTATTTACACTCATTGCATAACTAAAAAAATATATTTGAAGTGATGCTATAAATATTAATAATGCATAAGGTCTGGCATCTTGGCTGTAAAATACGTTGAAAGAACTAACTGCTAGGAGCATGGATGACCATAAGGCATGTTTTTTTCCATAAACACGTAGGCTAGTAAAGAATACGGCAATTACTGAGCCGACTCCCAACAAAGCTGAGAGGGAGCGAATAGCAAATTCACTATCTCCAAAAGCCGAACGCCAATAGAACAAGACCAAATAATAAAGCGGTTGGTATTTGTCACCAGCTTCTCGATTTACAATTGCGGAGAGATTCTCTTGAAAGGTTGTACGATCAGATAAAGCTAGACTCCAGCCTTCATCAAACCAAAGACTTTGATTTTGCAACAAATAGAAACGCAAAAATATGCTAATGATAATAATAATAAAAACAATAAAATAGTATTTTGACTGTTTCACGCAAACCTCCAAAGCACTGCTACACAAAATATGCAAATTTCTAAACACGAAAAACCCACTCTATTGTCGAGTGATAGATTGTGATTTTGTCTCTATGCTGGGATGGGACTAATGTTTCTATGCAAGACTTTATCATAACTAAGGAGTATTTTGTTGGGTAGAAGATCAAGTCACTACAGTAAAATTTTAAAATCTTTAGCAGATGAGTAGGTTGATTAAGTATGAGTGAAGCTACTGAAACGATTTTCAGCAAAATCATTCGTCGGGAAATTCCCGCTGATATTGTTTATGAGGATAATTTGGCCCTGGCATTCAAAGATGTTCACCCCCAAGCGCCCGTTCACATCCTTGTCATTCCCAAAAAACCCATTCCCACACTAGCTGATGCTGACTCTCAAGATCACGCTTTGTTGGGACATCTTTTGTTAACCGCCAAACGTGTTGCAGAAGTTGCTGGACTGAAAAGTGGTTATCGAGTTGTTATCAACACTGGTGATGATGGTGGTCAGACGGTCTACCATTTACATTTGCATATTTTGGGAGGGCGGCAGTTAGACTGGCCCCCTGGTTGATAAAACCGGATGAATTGTGTCTATAGACGCGATTCATCACTAAAAAAATCACTGTATATAATAAATGAATATTTATTTGACGCTCCCACTGCTTGAAGCCGTGGGATTGTTATTTCTACCAGCCAAGCCATTCTAGAGAGATGGAAGCACCCAAAAAATGTCATCATAGTTAAAGTGAAAACATCCTGGAGATAAGACAACGGTTTACGCACGTCCTTTAGCACGGTTAATTGAGCAATTGCAACGCCTACCGGGAGTTGGCCCTAAATCTGCCCAACGACTGGCTTTGCATATTTTGAAGCGACCAGAAGCAGAGGTAGAAGCTTTGGCACAGGCGTTGATTGAGGCAAAAAAACAGATAGGCTTGTGTTCTGTTTGCTTTCACTTATCTGCTGAACCTGTTTGTGAAATCTGCCGCAATGCCAACCGTGACAACAACACTATCTGTGTCGTAGCAGATCCTCGTGATGTGATTGCGCTGGAAAAAACCCGCGAGTACAAAGGTAAATATCACGTTTTAGGTGGGGTGATTTCTCCAATTGATGGAATTGGGCCAGAACAATTGACTATTCTGGCTTTGCAGCGGCGGGTGAGTCAGCAAAAACCTCAAGAAGTAATTCTCGCAATTAGTCCGAGTGTAGAAGGGGAGACAACAACACTGTATATCGGTCAGCTACTGAAACCATTTACCAAGGTGACGCGGATCGCCTTTGGTTTGCCTGTAGGTGGTGATTTAGAGTACGCCGACGAAGTGACCCTAGCAAGGGCATTAGAAGGACGACGGGAGTTAGATTAGGTTCAACAAACGCATTACGAATTATAAATTACAAATTATTTTGACAAGTTTCAAACGATTAATTCGGCTTACCCGTAATCATGAATGCTGCCCAGTAGTAAGGATGATTATAAAGATTTTTATCTGATGCCATTTTGCTATTTCTATATAGTTGTGTTGCTAAATAAGTTTGAATTCTGACTTCCTCAGGATGCAGATTATTCAAAACATCTTCATACCATTTTGTCAGTTCTCCAGCAGTTAGTTCTTTTAGCCATCGTGTTGCTTCAGCTAAGGCAGTAACTGCTGATTTGTTGGGCTGTAATCGTCGGTAGAATTCTATCATGACCAAGGCACTAGCTGAAGATTCTACACTCCAAAGAGTACTTACTACATGAGGAACACCTTGACTCACAAAACCACTGACTAAACTCACATATTCACTGCTAATAGTGTGGTTGCTAGTATTTAAATTGTCACAGGCAGACAGAGTAATAAGGTTGTAACTTGCTAGATTGTGTTGACAGATTTCATCTAAAGTAAGTTTATCTTCACCTGCTAATGCTAATTCTGACTTTTTAGGTTCAGTTAAATTATTAGTAACACGACCCGTAAAATGAAAGATATTGTAATTATCAAATAAGGCATTTTCGACAATATTTTTTGTAGCTTCTGAACCCTGAATTCGTTGGATGTTATTGAACATCTGGCTAACAACTTCCGACTCAAGTTTGGCAAATTTCAGTGCGGGGGAAGCTGTATTATCAGGATGTTCAACACTGAGCAATAACTGATTTTGCCACTGCCAAATATCTTCAGTTTTTATTGATAAACCTACTTGGGCGCTAGGTAGATAAGTGAAGGTGAAATTTGACTCTACATTCGGCAACTCTTCCGGTGATGGCGAAGAAAGATGGAAAAGGGTATGAATGGGCAATCTGTACAAATCACGGTGAGGAATTAAAACCAGTTGGGTGATGCCTTCGAGTTCCTGTGCAATTGTGGAAATATTCAGAATTTCATACAACTGTGAGAGCTTTTGTTCCATATCAACTCGCCAAGAATGCTGGCTTTTACTTTCCTTGTCTTGGGCGCTGCTGCGATATTCTTGGTATTGTTGATGCCAATCTTCTAGCCAACCTTCAAATTCAATTAGGCGTTGCACTGCTTCAGGTAGGGGCAATTCATTTAGACGGATAGCGTCTTCTCCTAAAGGTATTACCCCAGTATCTTGCATGGGTGTAAAGAGGAGGATGGGCGATGGCGCTTGGTCTTTGAGAATGAAAGTATGTAGGGCAACTGGACTAATATGCCAGTAAATAATTGCTGTTGTGGGATTGAATAGTTGTTGAATTGCTCCATAGTAAGGTGAGTAAATATTATCATTCCAGCCATAAAGCAGCCAGTTTAAACAAGCATTTTTACCTTGTTCGGCAATTTCCCACGCTTCGACCAAATCACCAGACTCTACGGCTAAATCAACTGCCAATTGATCAAAGCCTGCAAATTTTAAAGCTAGCTGTTTTTTACTTTCGTCTGAGCGAGTTTCTTCACTCAATAATTGTCGCAATAATTCTGTACCGCGTTGCAGCAATTCTTGAACTTGTGTTGTTTGTCCCAAGCCCATCAGCACTTTGCTTAGAGATTGTAAAACCTCTAGGTGCAACTGGGGAAAATATTCTAGTGTAAGGGTTAACAGTGCCTGATGGTACTCAGATGCGGCTTTACGCCAATAATCGCGGGTATTGGTATGTTTTTTGCCTTGCTCGTAGTAAGTATTAGCGATCGCAAAATGCAATCTACCCCAACCTTCTGGGTGGGTATCTGTCCGCAGATGTTTTAACCCTTCCTCGTAGCTGGCTAATTTACCCTCGTAGCCGCCCTGTTGTAAGGCGGGATTTGTCGCTGTGATACTACTCGACAAATTCAGCAATGCGTCAGAGTTGACTAAATTACCGATCGCAGTTCCCCGACCAATCCAAGCTTCCCAATAATCTTGTTTAATTTGCAAAGCGTTGTCATAACAAGCGATCGCTTCGGCAAATTGTTCTAAATAAAACAGTGCTACTGCCTGATTATACCAAGCTAGGTGGAAGTCTGGTTTGATGGCGATCGCTTGGCGATAGGAGGCGATCGCTTCTTGTCTACGTCCCAAGTTATCTAATGCTATACCTCGGTTGTACCAAGCTAAGTAGAAGTCGGCTTGAACTGACAGGGCTTTGTCCCAGGAGGCGATCGCTTCTGACCACTTTCCTAAATTAAATAGCACTACACCCCGGTCTATCCAAACTTCATGATATTCTGAGTCAATTTCTAGCGCCTTGTCGTAAGATATAATCGCCTCTGCAAATTGTTCGCCGACAGCTAGGGCTATGCCTCGGTGATACCAGTTTTCCTGGTCTTCTGGTTCCAAGTGTAGCGCTTGGTCATAACTAGCAATAGCTTCTGGTAGCCAACCTAATTTCAGCAGCGCTAAACCCTTGCTAGACCAAGCTTCTTGGTAGTCTGGCTTAATTTCTATGGCTTTGTCAAAAGAAGCGATCGCTTCTTCAAAGTATCCTAATTCTCCGAGAGTTCCACCCCGGTTGTACCAAGCTTTGTAGAAGTCGGGTTTCAGTTGTGTGGCTGTTTCGTAAGATGCGATCGCTTCATCAAAACGTTCTAAATGGAACAGCGTCAAGCCTCGGTTAAACCAATATTCTGAGAATTCTGGTTGAAGTTCAATGGCTTGGTCATAAGATGCGATCGCGCCTAACAAATCACCTGTTTTAGCTTGCTGAAGACCTTGGTAAAACCAACCTTGAGCATGGGTAATCGGATGATCACTATGTCGCTCAATAATACCGGGGGAATTAATACTTTGAACTGCCAAGTTAGAAGCAAGTTGCTGGACTAAATTGGTACTTTGATCCAACCTCACCCACAATTCATCTAGGGTATTAGCTACATTTGGCTCTAAATTCGTCAGAGTGTTATCCCAGATTTCCACTGAGGGAGACGTTGCTAATTCAGTCCTTTGTCTAGTGAAAAGGAGATTTGTTGGTGTTGTAATTTGAACAACTTCTTCTTCATCCTCGAACCTCAGTTGGGTTAACAAGGTGATTGAATCTTCCGCAGCGGGGAGAGGGACATTTTCTGATATTGTGGCTTGGGTCTCTTCCCGTTCATACTCTAATACCAGTTCCTCTAAGTTATCGGGCAATCTTTCCTCCAAAGAGGCATTTTGAGGTGCTGACATTATTGGCTCAACATCTGGCACATCATATTCCCATAACTGCTCACCCAAATTGCGGATTAGCTCTTGTCCAGGGGAACTTGGGAGAATTTCTTCATCGGTTATAGTTTCTACGACATCTGGCTCATCATACTCCCATAACTGCTCACCCAAATTGCGGATCAGTTCTTGTCCAGGAGTAGTTTCTCCAACATCTGGCTCATCATACTCCCATAACTGTTCGCCCAAATCACGGATCAGTTCTTGCCCAGGAGTAGGTGTAGTTTCGATTACATCTTGCGCCTGATTCTCCTCATGCTCTATCTGTGTAGGTGAGTTTTGCATCAGTCGGATACCAATGTCATAAGCAACGTCTCCAATTCTGCCAACACCAAGTTCCCCCAATTGCACCATCTGTGTTGCTAAAAGAGAATTTGGTGTAGGTGAAGCTAGCAAGCTTTCACCAAACATCACTAACCAGTCTATCCAGCGTTCAGCCGGAATCCGATTTTCGAGCCGTTGCAGATACCTCAATGCCCACTGTCGTCCTCGTGCTTGATGCACGCCTTCTAACAATTGGATAAACAATTGTTCCAGATCCGCATTGGTTAGTTCTGGTAGTACCTCTACCAGGTTGTGTCCTCTCGCACCCTTGAGAGAACTAGTCTGCTGACTTGCAATGAGGCGCTTTAAAAACCTTTTAAGCGACTGCGATATCCGCCTGAGCATCTGCCACACTCTTGGATTTTGTTTTTCTAGATTGTAGCCATCGTTGTGTTAAAAAAATCATCAATTACGTAAAAACCCATTAGATTCGGACAGCGCTTCCGTAGCAGGTTAGCAAAAAATATACAAATCTTCAAGAGCATAGCATTACAACGTTACAATTTCCAGATTCGACTCTGGAATTTTGACTTTGCCAATTTTAGATTTAAGATTCTTTTGGTTCATAACAGACTAACGTCCTGCTACGTTAACACCTTTTGTGGGTAACGCAAATCCAAAATCTGTTGACTCTACGCAGCAGTTAATTTTCTGTTTGCTCTGTAGTCGATTGACCAGCAGGATATAATTGACTAATCAATGCCTGGACAAGCACTTGTGGATCATCTGTTTCAACGGCAAGCTGTTGAGCAATCTGCTGGCGTAAGCTTTCATCTTCCTGCAACATCACAAACAACTCTTCTAGAGTGACAGTTTGGTATTCTCCCTCCGGGGGGTTCTCTGGTGCATCTGCTGACTCTGATACTAGGGTAGTTGGCTCAGAGGGCAAATTTGTACTAACAGCATCTGGCCCTTCATATTCCCAAATTGGTTCGCCTTGATTGCGTGTTAACAACTGCATCCCGATACTATAGGCAACATCTGCAATTTCCCCGATGCCCAACTCACCCAGTTGCACTAACCGCGCAGCCATTTCATTATTAGGTGTAGGTGATGCAAGCAATTTGTCGCCAAAGCGCCCTAACCACTCAACCCAGCGTTCAGTGGAGATGCGATGTTCAATATTATGCAACCACTTCCGTGCCCACTCTTCTCCTCGTGCTTGATGTACTCCTTGCAACAGTTCGTTGAAAAGAAATTCCAGATCCGTATCGCTTAGGGGTGGGGCTGGTTCTTTTTTCACATTTCCTCTTGATTTTGAGGTAGTCTGTTTTCCACCAAACAAGCTCTGAAAAAGCTTTTTGAGCCATTGAAATAGCCGCTTGAGCATCTGCTGCACCATCGAGTTTTGCTTATCCTAAAATTGTAGCGATCGCACTGGACGATGACGCTAGTTCATTCAATAAAATGTATAGTTATTTGTCATTAGTCATTTGTCATTTGTCAAGAGTTCTTCTCACCTGCTCCCACTCCTTTATTAGAACAAATGTACTAAATGATATGCTATAATTCCGATACATTGATGTTGAAATCATAGTAGAGGATAAGCTCTGGTTTCTTGCTTTCCTGAGTGCCAAAATTTACGGCATGAGTTGAGTGCAAGGGCTATGGCAACATCGATAAACAAAGCAGGTACGAGAGTTTAAAATAGTTGAATCCTAAACTCGACTCGGTGCTACTAATTCACGTTGAAAGGCATTGAAGTCTATTTTTCCATGTCTTACGAACCCCTGCACCACAAATATCGCCCCAAGAGTTTTGCTGAACTGGTGGGTCAAGAGGCGATCGCCACCACCCTCACGAACGCGATCGGCACATCCAAAATCGCCCCCGCCTATTTATTCACTGGGCCAAGAGGTACGGGGAAAACTTCTAGTGCCCGGATTCTGGCTAAATCCCTTAATTGTCTCAAAAGTGACAAGCCCACCGCTGCACCCTGCGGCGTGTGTGACGTTTGTCAGGGGATCACCAAGGGCTACGCCTTAGACGTAATTGAAATCGACGCCGCTAGCAACACTGGTGTTGATAATATCCGTGAGTTGATTGAAAAAGCCCAGTTTGCTCCTGTGCAGTGCCGCTACAAGGTTTATGTAATCGATGAGTGCTTAACTGGAGATTCTCTGGTTTTGACTGATGAGGGACTTCAAAGAATTGATGATCCCAAAATTAAAGACAAGAAGGTTCTGAGTTACAACGACTCATTAGGTAAGTGGGAATTCAAGAAAGTTGTCAGGTGGTTAGATCAAGGAGAACGGCAAACCCTGGTTATCAAGACAACTAACCGAGAAATTAGATGTACGGGTAATCATTTAATTGGGACAAACCAGGGATGGCTACCAGCAAAGGACGTAAAAGAAGGAGTGAAGATACTATCCCCTGTGAATGTGGATGCGGCATCCTCATTTACAAATTTGGTATCGATGGACGCACCCGGAGATTTGCTAGCGGACACCAGTTTACAAGCAAAACATACCACTACATCCAGATGGGCGCAAGCACCAGTAGAAAATGGCTGGCAGACCTTAAACAATATTCCATCCCCTCGATGGATTACAAGTTTGGAGACAGTCGAATCTGTTCACCTCGCTGGGGTTGAGCGAGTTTATGACATTGAAGTAGCAGATAATCATAATTTTGTGGCAAATGGACTTTTGGTACACAATTGCCACATGCTCAGTACTCAGGCATTCAACGCGCTACTTAAGACCCTAGAAGAACCACCGAGACACGTAGTTTTTGTATTAGCGACAACAGACCCGCAACGGGTATTACCAACAATTATTTCGCGCTGTCAAAGGTTTGATTTTAGACGCATTCAGTTAGAAGCGATGGTTAAGCATTTAAGTGCGATCGCATCTTTTGAGAACATTCATATTTCACTTGATGCTGTCACCCTGGTAGCCCAACTTTCTCAGGGAGGGTTGCGAGATGCCGAAAGTTTACTTGACCAATTGGGTTTATTAGCGGGTGAAGTGACACCGGATAGAGTTTGGGATTTGGTTGGGACAGTGAGTGAACAGGACTTACTGGGGCTTCTAAATGCGATCGCTCAAGATAAACCCGAAGCAGTTCTCGACTGTACCCACAAAATTCTAGATCGTGGTCGAGAACCCCTAACTCTTCTGCAAAATCTCGCCGCCTTCTACCGCGATTTACTCATTGCTAAAACCGCACCCAATCGCCACGATTTGGTTGCTTGTACTCAGCAAACCTGGACAGCGCTGGTTGAGTTTGCTCAATACTTTGATATAAGCATGATTTTGGCAGGACAGCAACACCTGCGAACATCGGAAGTGCAAATTAAAAACAGCACCCAGCCGCGTTTGTGGCTGGAGGTAACATTACTAGGGTTGTTACCCAGTGCGACGAATATTCAGCCACAAGCGCCAAGTGTTGTGCCGCGAGTTAACACACCTGTTGTATCTCCAAACTATCCTCCAGCAGTTGCCCAAAATCATACAGTCTCTTCTTTACCTGTAGCTGAACCGCAAAAAAATCATAATTCTGCAAACCATCATCTAGCGGCTACCCACAATCAGCCCGTCGTTTCATCTCCCCCTGTTGAACGGCAAACAAATCACAATTCTGCTGCTAACTCAGTTTCACCACCAACCCCAGAACCTGTAGCTGTTCCTGTGTCACCTGTGAACGTTGAACCAGTAACTTCAGAAGTGGTTGGGGAAGCAGAATATGACTTAACTCAGGTTTGGCAACAAGTGCTTGCTAACCTCCAGCCAAAATCAAGGCAAGAAATGCTGCGTCAAATGAGCCAACTTATCGAGTTCGACGGTGTTGTGGCTCGAATTGCTATCAAACAGGCATGGTATGACAAAGGGAAATCTTATCTACCGATGATTACGGCAGCTTTCCAGCAGACTTTCCAGCGTGAAATCCAGATAAATATAGAAAAAGGAATTTCTTCAAACTCTACCTCAGCTAAAAAAAATCCTCCGCCAAAAGACTCTACTCGCGTTCAGCAACCACCCACACCCAGTTACAACCAGCAAATTTCGCCTCCAGCGCCAGTAACACAACCAATTAATTCACCACCAGCACCACAAAAAACCGAGTTGGCAGGAAGAAATGGAAATGGGGTAAATGGAAATGGTGTAAATGGAAACGGGATGCAAACTGTGCCTCCACCCCCAAAACAAACACCCGCAACTGATTGGGAACCTGACGAAGTAGCGATCGCAGCTCAACGTCTAGCAGAATTTTTCAATGGACAAATTATCCGTTTTGCAGATGATTTCCCAGAATTCTCAGATTCCATAACTACACCAGAATGGGTAGAAGAATCAGAAATTGATGATGAATAAAAAAATGCAAAATTATTTTTGGTAATTTTGCATTTTTAATTTTTAATTTTGAATTCCCCAAAGGGGCTATTCCCCATTCCCCGTATGCAAGGTTTTCACCCATTTCAGGCGCTTTGGTCTTACCGACATCCGAGCAGTAGTACTGCTCATGACGACTAACCAGTGCAACATGTATAAACTGCCACGCAGCGTTTGCACGATCATCAGAAAATACGTTGAAAGTGGGAATTTCGGTTCTTGACGTATCCGCCTTAGACCTGTATACATGCCGACCATCGACATAGTAACGGACAAGCCTGTGATGGGACTTAACATTGGTGGACGATGACGAGCGATCGCCATTAATAAATCTGGGACTGCTGCTGTTGGCAATATATACATAATCAGCATAAAAATCAGCAAATCCCAGCTTTTCCGAGTTCCCATGCGGTTTTTGAGAATTAAATCCCAATAATCCAAATAGCGCTGATAACCGCCTTCTGCCCAACGGTTGCGCTGATGCCAGAGTGCGATCGCACTTGTCACTCCTTCTTCTTGCACCGCTGGATGGAAAACACACTCAATATCCCATTTATCCAAATGTAAGCGGATTGTCAAATCCAAATCATCCGTAATGGTTTCCTCGTTCCAGCCACCGCAGCTTTCCAAGGCTGAACGCCGGACAAATTGACCATTGCCACGCAGTTCGCCAATGCCACCAAGGGCAGTCCGCTGTTGCTGAAACCAGGTATCAAGGGCCATTTCAGCCATTTGACCCTTAGTCCAAAAGTTTGCTTTAGCGTTGGCGATCGCTTTTCGCACCTGCACCGCCCCCACGTTTTCTCTTTGAAATAAAGGTACTACCTGTTGCAGCAAGTCTGGTGTCACTTGGGCATCAGCATCAAATACTGCTATAATATCGCCCTTTGTTAGCGGCAGTACCTGATTCAACGCCCCCGACTTACCACCAGTAGCTTCTGCTGAACGCCTTAGTACTTTCAGTTGGTCATGTTTCTGTTCGAGTTCTGCTAATAAATGCGGCGTACCATCACTGCTGTGATCGTCAATTATCCAAATTTCGTACTGCCCACCTGGATATTCCAGATTACAAAGATTTTTGACTAATTTAGCAATTACTGCTTCCTCATTTTTCGCAGCCACTAGCACAGATACAAAGGGCAAATCTCCCTGTATTTCTTTTGGATAGCGACGGGATTTAGTAAACACCACCACCAAAGCATGAAATCCTAGAATGGTGGTCAGTCCTAGAATAAAAATGGAAGCCCAAGAAACTAAATGTAGAGCGATCGTGCCACTCCAGACGATAGTCAAGACTAGAGCGGCTTTGCCTCTACGACCTTGAAACCGGGATGGTAGAGACATAGAATCTGTCTCTAACACTGACTCCTCATCTACTGATAGGTCAGACAACAAGGAGTTGAGCGGATCAAGCTCTTGATAAGAATCTTCTTCGGGCCAGGAATTCGCTGGCATAGGTTAGGTTGCTTGATTCAAAAACCACTATTTGTCTACAGTTAGTAATTTTACGGACAAATATCCCTAAGCTACTTTTTCCGATATTAATCGGAATGGGCAAACTGCAATACCCGCTATCCCTAAGCCAAAAGCCGCTGGGACTACCTTTGTTGTCACCGCCACTCTGCGTAATTACCTCGCATTAACCACGTTAGCTACTCTTAAACAGAGGCTTGATTCCTTTAATAGCCACTTGGGCAGGAAGCTTGTAGAGTCGGACTTTCTCTAATGAAAACTCCGGTTTGGGCAAAGAGTAATAGCAAGGTAGCAGCAGCTTGTTGTTGGGAGAAACAGCAATAATAACATCCACAACTTTACAGTGGGGATTTTTTATGTTATTGCTCTCCGTTTCGATAAAAGTTAATGCAGCATTATTCTAACCGAAATTTTAATATTTCTTAGCAGTAACTTCATTTATTGGGCATGGGGCATTGGGAAGAGGCAAAGGGGCTGGGGGCAGAGGAGAGGAATTTTCTCCTACTCCCCACTTCCTACTATGTGCTTTAGACACATCTTTTGGGAATACTACTAACAGCCACTAATATCCCCAGTTGCAAACTAACTTGAGGAATATTGAACAATGTCTATTGACCAACTCCAGCCGGCCACTCAACAACAAGCCAGTGTTTACTTACCTTATGTTCAAGGTACTAAGCGCAATTTCTTACCTTATGCCATCAGTCTCTATCAAAAAGGGGTCTTGGAGGGACACCGGAAAATAGAAGCCAGTGAACATGTCCCCTTTGTCGCCTCCTGGAATGTTGCGACTTTACCCTCAGACTTAACCCGTTGCCGAATCCAGTTTGATGGCAACGCTGACCTGAGTTATGAACTGATGATGGCTAGTTTCGAGTTTATTAATTTTTTAATTGAACTTATGGATAACTATAAACGTCATCGTGCGACTGATTTTTCACAGCCGTTTTACCGCAAACTACTGCGTATAGATGATTGATTAAATTCAGCTGGGCTTTTGCCAGTTCGGCTCGTGTTTAGAAACCTAAACCCCATTCCCGCACTTCGTGCAACAGCACGAAGTGCGGGAATGCTATTTCAAAGTCTCTCAAGAACGAAAGAGGGTTTTTTAGTATACTTTACGGCTTTTCAAACATCCTTTTAAAGCAGATGTCTTTTTTTCTTTTCAAAACCATACCAAAACCAGCTACTAGAAAGGTTCCCAAAACACTAGCGGGTTCTGGAATAGAAGTCTCATCTATAGGTACTTTAATTCTTAAATTCGCCAAGGTAGCATTAGTGATGGTCAAGGTTCTTACACTTGGCAAACCTGGGATATCGGACTGAAAATCAAAGACTGTGGGAGTTAAACTACCATTGCGATCGCTATATCGTACCCCATATCCACTCACTTCAAAAGTGCCTTGATACTGCTTTCCGGTGCCTGGGTCAGTTACAGTACCAGTGTATAAGGCTTTTATGAAATTAAATTCATCTTGAACTACTCCTTGAAATGTGGTTCCTGCCAATTGTCCTTGGTATTTATAGGGTGTCAACTGACCACCAGAGAGAACTGGCGATGTGAGAACACCATCGAAAGAGACAAAGGGAATACCTTTAAAGTCAACAAAGTAATGCAGACTTCCATCAGAGCGTGTTTCTACCTGTAAATAGTCTGACTGGTATACAGGAACATAATTAGGATTATTATTAGTACCTAAGTTCCGGTAATAAGTTCCAGTGTCATCCGTATCAATACGAGTAATACTGTTATTGAAATTGGGATTATTTCTGGGAAGTTCGATAGTTCCTGATAATGTGCCAGTGCTTTGAATTGTGATGAATTGAGCAGCAAAAGCACTCGCTCCGTTTAAAGCGATCGCTACTGCTGCTAAACAAGTGCTGCTAACAATTGCACAGCCTAGCTTAATCCCTGATGAACTCTCTTTTATTAACAATTTGCTCCTTTAATCGCCAATGAGAAAACACACCTAATCTGCCGAGATTCATTTCAAATATTTCTCAGGCACGATTTATTATTCCCAAGTTTGCGATGTAAGTTTCATCGATAGCAAAAAATATTGTCATCGGAAGCGGGAACATTTTGCAGGGTTGTGCTTCTGCCTAAACCAAATTTATCACCAGTTTTTTAAACTAAATTATCTAAGTGGTTCTTAGATTACAACCTCTAATATTTAGTACAACTCAGAATTTCTTCCTTCTCATCTCTACACAAAGAAACAAGGCGATCGCGGAGCGTGTCGAAGATAATCGCTCCTCATATCCCAAAATATAACCAAAAAGCGATCGCGCTCTAAATCTTCGATTTCAGGTAATTTATGAAAGACGTATATGAAAGTAAAAAGTACTTTGCATAAGCAATAGTTAGATCAGGCTCAGTCAACATAGCATGTCTGATACCTCCCTCATCACTTGTATAGACTTCTTGCATAAGTCAGGAAAAGGGAAAGGGGGAAGGGGAAAAGGTTCTGTATTGTCCCCTTCCCCTTTAACCTTTTCCCCCTCTTGCAAAAGTGCTTTTTGCAAGAGGTCTTATGTCCATACAGGTTTAAGAATGAATTTTTTAAAGCGGGATATAACTCGTTAGAAACTTCTAGAACTTTCAGGACTTATCCTAAAGTTGCTTTTGGTTTTACAGTAATAGCTTTTGAACACTTTCAACAGCAGAAATAGATTCTTTTATAGAGTTTATATAGTCAGAATTTTCCTTGTCACTCATTAAAGCAAGGGAGCGCTTCAAATGGCTGGACACAGCAGGAAAATTTTTATCATCTACTGCTTGCTCAAGCATTTCAATTTTTTGCTCATTGGTGATATCTGTAAATACAGCTCCGACAAATTTATAACCCGCCAGCTCTCTTTGTAATATAGAGTTTATATCTTTTACTAGTTTAGGATATCTGAAACAGTTGATTAGAGTTGTCGGGAAATAAGAGAGAATAGACAGCAGTGCTAGGCAAAGGATGATGCTGAATATTGAAGGTGTGCTGAAGCAAGATCGACTGTTGCGGGCATTAACTTGATTGAACCGGAAAGCATTTGATGGTCTAATGCCCAGCTTTAGCAGCATATACTTTGAGACTCAACAGACCAAGCCTCGTCAATGTGCCGTGGGCGGAGGACACAAAGCTAGGTTGCTGACAACTCAAGACAAATTGTTTTTCATCCTGTTTTACAACAAAAGTTACATTTTACTATCCCTGCCTACTCCTCATTCCTCTGCCACCTGTCACCTGTTCCCTATTTCCTTTGATTTTAATTTGCTCTAGACTCGACCTTAACGCACCTTTATCAGATCATGAAGAATGATTAAGAAAAACGAGTATAGACAAACATGATAAAAATGCTAGCTGAAAACTTGATTGGAATTGAGGCAAAATTACAAATTAATTGGGTTTGGCTAAATGCCAGCTTGCAGTTTGCTAGTTGGGCACTCTTCTCACTTTTACTCGCTGAGGTATTGAGAGACAGTTACCATGCTTTGTGTCACCAAGTCAATTGGCTTGCTAAATGGCACAACAAGCACCACATGGCTTATCGCCGCGATTTATCAATAGTTTCCCTGAAAGTTTATCAAGAATCCCAGCTCTATCACGACATTTTAGAGTCGAGTTTATTGCTGGTGGTATTGGTGGTAATTGCCTTAATTGTCCAGCAAATGGGGTTATGGCTAGGAGTAGCTTATGGTTTCACCTTCTTGTATGGCGCGTCTGTGCGATATTTCCAGGGAAAAATTGATACAGACTACAACCACCTACCCGGCCCTTTAGAAACAATTCCATCCATTTGGTGGGTAAATCGGTCTTACCATTGGCGGCATCATTTTGATGATGTCAACGCTTATTACAGTGGTGTCTTTCCCCTAGTGGATAAAATTCTTGGCACAGGACTGTCTCTCAAGGGTAAAACCATCGCTTTAACCGGAGCATCAGGAGCGTTGGGACAAGCGTTGGCGGCTGAACTTGTAAAGAATAATGCTAAAGTTGTGGCATTAACCACTAATCCAGAAAAATTAGTAGAACAAGTTGGGGTGAAGGTGGTTCCCTGGCAGTTGGGTAACGAAGCCGAACTGAGGAATAGTTTAGAGAAAGTAGATATTTTAATTATCAACCACGGGATCAATGTCTATGCCAGTCGCACACCGGAGGCTATCAACTCTTCTTATGAAGTGAATACCTTTTCAGCATTGCGGTTGATGGATATATTTTTGACAACTGTAACAGGCCCACAAGCAAAAGCAACCAAGGAAATCTGGGTAAACACTTCTGAGGCTGAGGTTTCTCCAGCGTTGAGTCCGCTTTATGAACTCAGCAAGCGATCGCTAGGAGAGATTGTTACCCTCAAGCGTTTGAACGGGGATTGCGTAATTCGCAAGTTAATTCTTGGCCCGTTTAAGAGTCAACTTAATCCTTATGGAGTGATGTCTGCACAGCAAGTTGCTCGTGCTATCTTATTTTTTGCGCGGCGAGACTTCCGAAATATTATTGTGGCAATAAATCCTCTCACCTATTTGCTGTTTCCCTTAAAAGAAACTAGTACGTCACTATACTATCGAGTCTTCAGCCGAACAGCGAAAAGTTAATAATTGCCAGATTATAAGCCAGTGACTATTTCAAATAGTTTAGGATCTTAGACTTGAGAACCTACAACTTTCGTAGGGTGCGTTAGCGACAGCGTAACGCACCTACTAAATTACACTTAATTAAGTAACTGCAAATTCAGTGAACTGTCTGATATCGACTGGTTGGAAGGCGAGAACAATTTGATTTTTAGGAATACCAGCGTTAACAAGTTCGTTGGCTATACCGTATTCTGTACCGTCTCTTTGAATCCAGATTTTATCGTTAATGATGTCAATATGGACTAAGCAACCATGCACCCGTTGATTATTTTCCCAGCCTAATGTTAGTAGTAGGTAATGGTTAGCGGTTTGGTCTATAATTAGTTGTCTTTCTAGCTCTCCGTAGGCGTAGGGTAGCTGTGCGTATTCGTTTAATATTTTTTGAATGATTTGGCGATAATTATCTAAGGTATCCATTGCAGTACCACCTCTCGTTTTGAGTCGAAGACAAGTAAACAAAGGCGTTGATTTTCTAATAATATTTTACCAATTGGTTCTTGAAATAGTTCTGAGTAGCTTTCTTGACGAATAGCCAGATACAAGCGACGAACAGGTTCTAAGCGAGTAAGAATATCGTAATATAAGATATACTGCCCTAAAGCATTTTCTAGGTCAGTGACTGGAGAAGCACCTATAAAGCTTTTAATTTCGACTGCTATTTTCTCTCCGCTTTTTTCGGCGGCTATGAGTTTTTCTGCACCTAAGTCTATATATAAATCTCTTGTACCCCATTTGAGAATAAATGGATCTTTGGTGATTTGCCAACTATCTTTTTCTAGGGCATTTCTAACGGCATTATGGTAAATGTCTCTAGCTGGCATAGGGGTAAATTTATATTACAATATGTACTAGCACAGTTTTTGATTTTTGTTTCGTATAAAGGCGCAGAAATTATTGACTTTAATTATATAAAATGCATAAATAACGTAACTCCTAATTACTTATTCTTTGGCAATGAAATTTTATAAGTTGCAAGCAAGGCGAGTCAGCGGCAAAAAACCGCCACAAAATGCCGAATATCCATGTGTTGTACTATTCTATGATAATTGGGATGATTATGGATACAAGACTTATTTTGATATGCATTATTATGATGATAATGCTAATTTGCAATTCAAGAAAAGTATAAAAAACTTGCACATAAGTGAATATGATACTAATATACGTCAAATATTTGATTCATTAGATAAAGATTATGTCTCTCTTGGGCAAGATATGGAATACCGCATCAGGTATTTAATGATATAGCTTCAGCTAAAAGATTAGAAAGAGGAGAACGTTTGAAAAGAATAGCTCCAGAAATCTGTAATTATTATAAAATTTATTGTGATTCTATATCTGACCTTTCAGTAATGTATCCAATAGGTTTTACCGGATTAGAGAAAGAAGATTTAGAAGATTGTTATTTAGGTAAGACAAATCCACTGAATAGACTTTTGGCTGATATTATAGAGTCACAGAATTTGCCTATACGTAGTCAATGTCAGTACTGTGGGATCGGTTCTGCTAATACATTTGACCACTATTTGCCAAGAAGCATTTTTCCCGATTTTGCAGTTTTCTCTTTAAATTTATTGCCTTGCTGCGATACCTGTAATAAGCACAAATCTAACGTATTTATTAATAATTTAGAAGGCAAAAGACAAATAATCAATTTATATTATGATAATTTGATATCTGAGCGTTATTTAAATGTTTCTATTTCTTACAAGGATGATGTCCCAATTGCAGAATATTCTTTAATGCAAACAAGTGGTATTTCTGATAGTCAATTTTGTTTAATCAAATCACATTATACTAAATTAAAATTGCTAGAAAGATTTCGCAAGTATTCACCAGAAGTATTATCAGAAACACAATCTAGTATTAAAACACACATAAAAGCAAAATCCATTGAGCGAGTGAGACAATTTTTATTAGAAGAAGCTGAACGTTTAAGGGATAGATTTTCCAACAATCACTGGAAAGTAGTATTGCATGAAGGAATGGCAAACAGTTCTAAGTTTACTGAAGGTTGTTGTTTAACTCAATAATTAAGTACATGTGATTGGAAGATGAGTAATTGATATTTTACTAATAAAAAAAGGGATAAGCCCAAAAGCCTATCCCTCAAAAAATCAACTAATCAATGTATCAAGTTCCACTTGTCCAAGAATTGATGTACTCAATTTGATCTGCTGTTAGGCTATCAATTGTGATACCAATAGCTTGTAACTTCAATCGAGCAATTTCTTGATCGACTTCAACAGGAATTGAGTGCAAACCAGGGGCTAATTTCCCTTTATTCTTCACCAGGAATTCACAAGCCAAAGCTTGGTTGGCAAAACTCATATCCATTACCGCGCTGGGGTGTCCTTCAGCCGCAGCTAGGTTAATCAAGCGTCCTTGTCCAAGAACGACAACTGATTTACCATTTTTCAACTTATATTCTTCGGTGAAAGGACGAACTTCTTTGATTTCCTTAGCTTGTGCAGCCAAGTATTTCAAATCAAGTTCCAAGTCAAAGTGACCGGAGTTACAAACGATCGCACCGTCTTTCATCACATCGAAGTGTTCACCGCGAACGACGTGCTTGTTACCAGTCACAGTGATAAAAATATCACCTTGGGGTGCAGCTTCTGCCATTGGCAGGACGCGGAAGCCATCCATTACGGCTTCAATTGCCTTGATGGGGTCGATTTCGGTGACGATGACGTTAGCACCCATCCCACGAGCGCGGAGGGCTGTACCTTTACCACACCAGCCATAACCGACGACGACAATGTTTTTACCAGCCAACAAAATATTTGTGGCGCGGATAATGCCATCTAGGGTAGATTGCCCAGTACCATAGCGATTATCAAAGAAGTGCTTGGTGTCAGCATCGTTGACGTTGACTGCGGGGAAGGTGAGAACGCCTTCTCTAAACATGGCGCGTAACCGCACGATGCCGGTGGTGGTTTCTTCGGTGCTACCAATCAAATCAGCGATTTGATGTTGGCGTTGTTGTACCAAAGTTGCAACCACATCGCTACCATCATCAACAATAATGTTGGGGCGATGATCTAAAGCTATTTGGACGTGGCGGTTATAAGTTTCGTTATCTTCGCCTTTTTGAGCAAAGACGGGAATTTCATGGTCGAGGACGAGGCTAGCTGCTACGTCATCTTGAGTTGATAAAGGGTTGCTAGCAATTAAAAGCGCGTCTGCACCACCGGCTTTCAGAGCGATCGCCAAATGTGCTGTTTCTGTTGTAATGTGGGCGCAAGCTACAAGGCGTAAACCAGCGAAAGGCTTTTCAATCGCAAAGCGATCGCGAATTTGCTTCAAAACTGGCATTTCGCGTCCAGCCCATTCAATGCGCTGTCTTCCCAAGGCAGCTAGGCCGAGGTCTTTAACCTCGTGCTTTAATCGGGGAGAAGTTGCGGTCATCAAAAGTTACCTCAAAAAATTAAAAAAGCTACGTAAATTTTACGCACTCTACTAGGTTATTCTACGACTGGCGATTTTTGCTTGTAATTAGCAAAACTACCAGTTAATAGTCCTCAAAACTAGCTTGACGTTTGATCAGTCTAATGTCAACTTCATCCCCAGGTTCTTCCTTTTTGTTTTATCTTTGGTAAGAGTAAGACTTTTCTAAGCCTTACTTGCTGGTTTGAAGTACATTGTCATCTGTCTAAAGATGGAGTACAAACAAAAAAACATCAAAGTTTCATTATCTAAAGGGAAAACCTCAACTTTAGATAGGTACATTTACTCAAAACAATTGCGGAGGATGGTTATAGAAGTAGTCAATAGTCAATTTTTTTCAAGGAGGTGTTTGAGTGCGTTTTCAATTTTTGGCGATCGCTAGTTCAATGGCCATAGCCGTTGTATCTATGCCAAAAGCCACAGCCCAGATTCCTTTTGTACCTCAGCTGCCAACTCCCAGCAGTGTGAGTAATGATGCAAATAATAGAATTGTTTCGGGCTGGATTTATTTAGATGGTCGTCGGTTATTTCAGATAGCGGCATCAAAAACCAACTTTCCTGAGCGTTCAGAAGACATCCAAAAGAAGTTGGAGAAAATTAGCCAAAATTACTTTCAGTCACCAGCAAAAACAGCAATCAACGTAGAAGTTCGCCAGGTCAACGGATTACCAGTCATTTATGTCAACAATCAATATCTGATGACCATCACTTCTGAAGATGCTGGACTGCGACAGGTAGATATATCGACATCGGCAAATCAAATCGCCGAATCGTTACAAGAAGATTTGCAACAAGCAAAGCAAGAAAGACAAACTCAATTTTTAATCGACCAAGCTAAAATTGCTGCGGGTATTGGATTGGTGATGATTCTCATGAGTTTGGGGGTATATAGCTGGCAGCAGCGTTCCAAAAAGGATTTAGTACATCCCATCGCCTCTCAACCCAACACAGACCCCTTCAACTCTCAAATTTCACCAGCAGCAGCAGCTCAACCAATTGCAACACAACTGAATCAACAGCAACACCGACATCTCCAAGAAGTTAAGAGACGATTATTCCAGCTAAGTCAAGCAGGAATTTGGGGAGGTGGAAGCTTCTTTATTTTGGGTCTATTTCCCTACACACGACCATTTCAGGTAATAATTCTCAATGCCGTCCAATTTCCTTTGCGATTAGGTGTTGTGTTCCTGGTAACTTATGTAGCAATCCGTCTCATCTACGCCCTCATTGATCGCTTCACCACCACTCTGATTAGCAGTGGTGCTTTATTGACTCCAGAAAGTTCTGAACGGCTGAGACTGCGAGTTTCCACATTTTCTGGCGTGACTAAAAGTATCGCTACTGGTATTTGCGTAGGAGTAGGCTTCTTGCTAGCGCTGGTGTCATTGGGGATAGATATCGTTCCCTTGCTGGCGGGTGCCAGTTTAGTTGGTGTTGCCGTGTCTCTGGCCTCGCAAAACTTAATTAAAGATGCGATTAACGGTTTCCTGATCATTTTAGAAGACCAGTACGCTTTAGGCGATGTGATTAATGTGGGAGACGTGGGAGGCTTAGTAGAAAATCTGAATCTGCGGATGACCCAACTGCGGGATTCTGAAGGGCGCTTGATCACGATTCCCAATAGTGAAATTAAGGTTGTTGCCAATCTTTCTAGTCGTTGGTCACGAGCCGATTTAACGATCCCGATCGCCTACCAAGCCGATATTGAAAAGGCTTTGAAGTTGATTGAAAGTATTGGCTTTGAGATGGATAAAGATCCGCGATGGGAGCGTCAAATACTGGAAACACCGCAAGTTTTGGGAATAGATCAATTTGGCGATCGCGGTTTGATTATTCGTGTATGGATTAAAACACAGCCCCTCAAGCAATGGGATGTAGCACGGGAGTTTCGCCGCCGTCTGAAAGTTGCCCTAGACCATGCCGGAATTTCTATTTCTGTACCTCAGCAAGCAATTTGGGTCAATGATGATCAGTTGTTAAATTTTCAGAGTAATGGCAAAGCTAATTAGAAACAGGATTTAGGCACTCAAAACCTGAAACCTCGTTCGCGTAGTGTGCGCGAAGCACACTCCCCCCCCTAACTAAAAAGCTCTACAAGAACGCGAACTGAAGAATGAGAAGCACCCATTATCAGCAAGGCCTTAAGGAGTGAAAATGTGATGTTCATAACATTCTCTAACTCTGATACGATTTTCTGTAATTTCCTGCTTGCTAAAAAAATTAGTCGAATAGAAATTAAATACTTAGATAGATAAGGAAAAGTGAAATGGGACTGAGTGAGGGACTTTTGAACCCGACCAAAAAGGCTATGGTCATAAATGACTGTTGCAACATGATAGAAGGACAGCTTGCATCGAAATCAGGTATGAGCGGCATTGCTTTGAAAACTGCCTTCGCCGCCCTAAAGGGGGTCAAACCAGGGTATATCCCCTATGTCGTTGAACAGATCCTACCGCAGTGCTTTACAGCACTTGATCCTATCTGGAGTGAAGGCATACAGAAAGGCGATCCAATTGAATACCTGAATGCGAATCGCTCTCATACGGCAGACGCGCTATTGGGTGTCACCGATGCTAGAGTTAAGAACGCCAAGCGCCAAATCGTGCGAGGAACCTATGAAAAACTTCGTGGTTCAGCCAAAAAGCACGTAGAAGAAGCAGTGCCCGACTTAGCCAAAGTAATTGATAATTACACTAAGTCCTGAGCCAGAAGGGAAGAATCACAAAAACGTATGCCACCCTTCGATACATCGGTGGCTGGCATACGGGGCAGATATTAAATTTGTAGCGCCAAGGCGTTTGGCGAGGGTCTTGGAAATGCCATATCTGCTAAATTTCCTGATATTTTCCAAGTCAGCTTGAAACAGCAAATAATCAGAAACTATCTGAATTATTGTTTGAATAAACTTTCAACTTATGAAAAAAGTTACCGTTTATCGATACCGCACTTATGGACTAATTGGGTTAATATCCTTAACCGCCGTAGTAAGTACAAATACATCTGCCCTGACACAGTTAGCAGGCGATTCGCCAATTCAGCAAACTCCTATTCCTGCTTCTAACTTAATCTGGCCGACTCAAGGGTTTATTTCTCAGGGCTTCCGCAAATATCAACATGAAGGAATTGATATTGCAGGGGCATCTGGAACTCCTATTGTTGCTGCGGCATCTGGTACAGTCATCAAAGCAGCTTGGGATGATTGGGGATTAGGCAATGCTATAACTATTAAACATTTTGACGGCAGCATCACTGTTTATGGTCACAATCGCCGTTTGTTGATGAGCAAGGGTCAACAGGTCATTCAAGGTCAAATTATCGCTGAGATGGGATCTACAGGCAATAGTACAGCGCCTCATCTGCATTTTGAAGTTCATCCAAATGGTCGAATAGCAGTTGATCCCCTTCGTCTGTTGACATCCTTAACTGCAAAAGTTCAGCAAGCGGATAACCCGAACCGTCCAGTCTGGACACCCCCGGTAGCAAAGCAAGTTTCACCTTCACAGCCAATTCCAATAGGTTTTGCCCCTGTTAACACTGATACTAAATGCAATGGAGTTACCATAATTGAGGGTGAGACTGCAAACATTCATGTAAAAGTCTGTGAAGAAAATGGCCAGTTATTTTATATTGGACAGTTGAAGCAAGTCCCAAGTAAGCCTATAAAAATAGCAGCTTTAAATATTGGTAAAGGTAGATATAGAGCAGATAATGGTAGTTTTTATTATTTAATCAGCCCTGAAAAAGTAGAAGTTTGGCGAAATGGCACACAGATACGTTCTGACAGATTTGATACTTTGGTTTGAAAACGAGGAACGCAAAGTTTTGTAATAATTTTACCTTATGTTATTTTTCTCAAGAAATTTTCCCAAAAATGGATCATAAAGTACGGTTTTTTAGACAATAATCAGATTTGCAGGTATCCATCAGGGAGTGATCGCAAAACTTTTCGGTCTACTGACTTTAATAAAATCGCCATAAAGTCCCCAATTACACCAGCATTCAACAGTCAGGAGTCAAAAAAGCTTTTTGATTATTTCATTATTATTGGCAAAGCACAGTGTTATGGAAACTTAACCAATCTGAAAAGCAGTGACAGCTAGATTCACTACTGAGATAGATTTTTTAACTCACAAGAATAGGTATGACTAAAGTAAAGTCAACGTAGTTCAAGAAAACCCTCTCTTAGAACATAAATAGATAAGTTAACAAGCCTCGCTTGATTTTTGTGCTTTTTGAAATTAAAAATTGGTACTATGACTTCTATAAAACGTTCTAATTTTAACAAAAGTGCTAGTCTTAATCTGCGTTTACCATCAAAAAAGGCAGGTAAAAGCATAGCTAATAAAAGAGCACCATCCCCAAAGATATTCTATAGCATTGTCCATACAATTCCTGGGCGCATTCGTTTTCGTATTCCTCTGCTAGCCAGAGATCCTGAGTATGCTAATAAACTCAAGTTAGTAATAGAATCCGCTCCTAGAGTTACAAATGTTCGTACTAACCCAAAAGCGGCATCCATAGTCATCAATTATCAAGTAGGTGTAATTTCAGATAATCAAATGCGTGAGCGTCTGGTCAATCTGATTCAAACTGCCCAAGATGAGGTTATGCCAAAAGAGGTAACGTCAAAATCAATCGTGGGGACTATCTTTGACTCTCTAATTAACCTAATTGATAGTACACGCAAAATTAACCAAGCACGTAATATTATTGTGTATCGAAGGTTTAGGAAAGATGTTTGGGAACGAATACTTTCTGCATCAACAAGCATAATTAAGAAACTAAAATCTGCCGCCATGTTTATCTTGCCTAACAAGCGATGGCGATTACGCGGCAATAGCGAGGTCAACTCCCAGCCTTTAAAATACAATCTGTTAGTGAGCCTTAGCTCGTATAGTTGCTAATACAGTAAGCATTAAAATTATTCCTAGTTAAGAGTAAGTAGCCCTGAAATAACTGGGATTTCGCAGAATTCATGAAAATCTCTCTTCCCTAGTCTTTAGTCTAAGCATTTTATTATCAATTAAATAAAAATGGGTACTCCTCAATCTCATAAAGTGATTAATAAAGATTATTGGGTTCAAGCAATACATACTGCCGTTAAAGGAAGAGCCAGATATAAGGTCAATGGGCTTTACCATTCGGAAGCTCTCAAAAGATATCTCGAATCAAGATTATTAGAGAAGGAAATAATCTTGCAAGCTCGTGCTAATACTTACACAGGGAATATCTTGGTTATTTTCCATCCAGATAAAAGTTTAAACGCGAACCCCTTTGGCGAAGGGTGTCCGATAGGACAAGGCGGGTCTTCTCTTGTCTACGGGAGGCTGCGCCAACGAGACGCTACGCAAACCACTATCGCACTGCTCATCCAAGAAATTGTCTTAGATTATAGGAAAAAAGGGAGTAAATTAGCTGCTTCTTCCATACCCAGCCAATTAGTCAAGGTTCCAAAAGCATCTGCCGCAGTCATTGGAGACAGTAAGTTGCATTCCTTTGATGTTAAAGAAAATATTGTTTCAGTTGGGGGTAATAACCGAAACATATTTGATTCAGGCATATTATTTCAACAAATATCCATGCAGCAGCAATTAAACCAAACTGGCAGTCAATTTATTCCGGTATTCGGGACTGTTTGCGCCCTTGTATGCGGCACTGGACTGTTGTACGCATATAATTTTGACGAAGCCATTTTGCTTTTGATCCAGAAACTGCATACACCACTGCTCGATCGCATTATGCTTAGTATCACTTTTCTGGGCGATCCACTAGTAATGCTGTTATCTTCTTTAGGGTTGGCAATTAGTCCTTTATATTATAACCGTCACCGGGATGCAACGATCTTGGGCATGGCTGGAGTCGGTGCAATCTTGCTAAATTGTTTAATGAAAATATTATTTGGTAGAACGCGTCCAGCATTGTGGAAGCATATTATTAATGTGGGTCAACACAGTTTTCCCAGCGGTCATGCAATGGTCTCAATAGTTATTTACGGTTTTACGGGCTATATTCTGGCAAAGCAGTTTCCTCAATGGCGCTTTTGGATTTATGGTTTGACTTTTGCCTTAATTGCTGCGATTGGTTTCAGTCGGCTTTATCTTGGAGTCCATTGGCTAACTGATGTGACAGCTGGCTATGCCGCAGGTTTAGTGTGGTTGATTGCCTGTATCCTTAACTTGGAATCGCAGCAAAAATATCACTTGTCACTGGAAGCAGGCTGATTTGTCAGCAATTATCCTTATTAGATTTAAACATTCTCATCCAGGATTGTTCCTTCTATATTGGCTCCCTCCAAATTTGCTCCACTCAAATTTGTCTGCTTCAAATCTGCTTGGGTAAGATTTGCCTGGGACAAGTCGGCTACAGTTAAGTCTGCACCACTCAAATCGGCTCCATCTAAATTCGCCGCTATCAAACTTGCTTCCTGCAAATCGGCTTCACTCAAGTTGGTTTCAATCAACTTAGCAACCGTTAAATCAGCTTGACTCAAATTTGCTCCATCCAAAGTTGCTCCATCCAAGATAGCTCCATCCAAGATAGCTCCGCTTAAGTTGCTACCACTGAGGTCAGCATTGCTCAAATTTGCTCCATTTAAGTCTGCCTCAATCAAACTGGCTTGAACTAAATTAGCGTGACTCAGATTAGCTCCATCTAAAATTGCTCTATCCAAAATTACGCCGCTGAGATTGGCTTCTCTTAAGTTTGCCTCGCTCAAGTTGACACCACTAAAGTCTCTGACACCTGCGGCATAGTTTTTCAGGAGTTGATCTGCTTTCATAATCTGTCGCTGTGCTAAAGAACATTTAATTGAGGCTATCCAGGTTAACCAGAGACCGCAAATCCTCAGCACGCGCCACAGAGGATTGGTGTGGTGAATTAAGCCAGAGTGAATCCTGAATCACCTTTGTCTAGATTAGCCATCCTCAACCGCTGGCGCTAGTATCTAGAGATGTGAGTTACTTTCATCCTTGGGATAGATGATCGGGGACTTAAAAACTTAAGTATTAGTAAAAAGCGATCGCTATACTCAATTCTGGTGCTCATCTAGCAGAGGTTATGGCAAAACCAATTCGTATTCTTTTGCAGACTACAATTCGGCCCAAATCCAGACAAGGGGATTTTGCCCCTTGTTAAAGGTAGGCAAACTTCCGCCACAGTGTATTACAAACCTAAGCTAACCCGATATATCGGGTATAGCGGCCAGTAGTTCACGTTTCCCCACCAACAACTACATCTCGAATTCGGAGACTAGGGCCACCACAACCCACTGACAAACCGTTTTGCCCTCCCTTACCACAACCGCCAGATTCATCCCAGTAAAAATCATTACCAATTCCCTCAATATCCGCTAATGTTTGAAATACATTGCCCGAAAGCGTTACATCTCTCACAGGTTCCGCAATTTTGCCGTTTCTAATCATCCACGCTTCCCCTGCACTGAAGGTGAACATTTCCCCATTCGTCATCCCACCTAACCAATTACGGGCATACACTCCTTCTTTGATATCGGTGAATAAGTCTTTGACTGGCGTTTTACCCCGTTCAATCCAGGTATTTGTCATTCGGACAATGGGAGTAAAGTGATAGCTGAGACAGCGGGCGTTACCTGTAGGTGCTTCCTCCAATTTGCCCGCGGTTTCACGAGAATGTAAACGTCCAACTAAAACTCCATCTTTAATTAGTTGAGTAGTAGTAGCAGGCGTGCCTTCATCGTCGTAAAAATAGCTACCGCGATGTCCTTCTGGAGCCGCACCATCAAAAATTTGGAGTTCTTCTGGGCCAAACCGCCGCCCGATGGTCATAACTTCCAGCAGATCGGGGTTTTCGTAAGCCATATCAGCCTCAGAAAGATGTCCGAAGGCTTCGTGGACAAATAAACCCGTAAGAATTGGGTCAATGACAACGGTGTAGGTATTGCCTTTGACTGATGGCAAAGATAAAGCTGCGATCGCTCTTTGAGCAGCACTTTTTACCTGTTCATCCAAACCAGTCAAATCTTCGTAAGCTTTGCGAGAGCCAGTAGTTTCCCGTCCAGTTTGTACGGTTTCGCCATTTCTGGCGGTGGCGGCAAAGCGCATTTCCATATCCACCCAAGATTGCTCGATCAAAGTGCCTTCTGAGGTAGCTATGATCACTTTTTGGGCGCTGTCTCCATAGCGCACCGAGGTAGTGGTAATCCGGCGATCAACGCTTTTGAGCAATTCAGTATAGCGATCGCATAATTGCTTTTTCTTCGATAGTGGGATTTTTCGGGGATCGGTGCCTTTTAGGGGTAGGATGCATACTGCTTGCACCGGGTCAATGGGTGCAAGTAAAGTTTCTTCATCACCAACCATCCGCGCAGCAGCGATCGCTTCTTCTATCCGCTCCTTAATTGTCGCCAGCTCGTTAAAGCAGCTCAACCCCCATCCACCTTTATAACAAGCGCGAATATGTCCACCAATGGAGATGCCTTCACTGAGGGTTTCTACCTTGTCGCCACGCAACAAGATATCAGTCCCTTCTGCTTCTTCAAGGCGAATCATCAGATAATCTACACGCTGTGAGTAGCGGGCAATCAGGTCAGAAAGTAAATTTTGTGCGTCAGCAAGTGTAGTCGGCATTTCCAAGTAGTAACAATGACGAACTGCATTTATTTTGCAATTATTTGGGGAATATCTGCTAATAAATATTAGAGTTGCCTATAAATCTATGACCTAGAGGTTGTTTGAGGAGTCCACAAGCGATCGCTCACTCTGAGTACTTCCTTTTTTACGATGGGTAAGAACTGAATGATGTGCTAAGGTAATTAAGTGAGAATAAAATTCGGTTACAGTGTTTGTTTTTAGTATTGACAGGCTTTTCCCTTTTGGTCTTAACAAGCTTGTCTCCGAAATCTAAATCTCTACACACCTATGATTTTGGAGATAACGCATGTCAATTTATGTAGGTAATCTATCCTACGAGGTCACACAAGAAGACCTCACCTCTGTTTTTGCGGAACATGGTTCTGTAAAACGTGTTCAGTTACCTACTGACCGTGAAACAGGACGTCCACGCGGCTTTGCTTTCGTAGAGATGGGCACAGAAGCTGAAGAAACAGCTGCCATTGAAGCTCTTGATGGTGCTGAGTGGATGGGACGCGATCTCAAAGTTAATAAAGCTAAACCTAAGGAAGATAGAGGCGGTTCCTTTGGTGGCGACCGTCGCGGTGGCGGCGGCGGCGGATACTCTCGCGGACGCTACTAAGCTTTAAGATCAAAAATTAAGTTTTAACGTCTAAAGGGCAGAATCATTATCTGCCCTTTTTGCGCTCCGGTCTACTGGATAGCTTAAAATTGCCCAGTACCAATTAAGTAGGAGATGAAAATGACCCAAGTATTTGTGGGTGAAAATGAAGGAATTGAGTCAGCCTTACGTCGATTTAAAAGGGAAGTTTCCAAAGCAGGTATTTTTCCAGACATGAGAAAGCATCGTCACTTTGAAACACCTTTGGAAAAACACAAGCGCAAAGAAGTTGCAAGGCACAAGCAACGTAAGAGAAATTTCCGTCGCAATTGAGAACAAGCGATACGTAAGGTAAGCGGAGTTTACTTATCCTCTCATTAGATTCTTAGCTGTCGAAGAGGCGATCGCTGTACACCTGCATGTAAATCTAAAGGGTAGGTTTTGGTAAAGCCATTACTGATTATGGGATGAGCCATGTAAATAACGGTGTGTCCCACAACTGACAAAGAACTTTTTATAGTTACTTCCGGGATGGCGATCGCTACGCTGATTTTACTAAAATTTGGCTGAAAAATTTATTTTTGGGATTCTCTTAATAGTCAACAAGACTTTTGAAGGGTCTGTCTTGGAAAGTTGTGGCACGATGAGCAGATAATGCCCAACCTGTAATCCTTCTCGTGACGGAAAAGGAGAGGAAGTAGCATGAAAACCCCCACTTGGGTAAACTGCTGAGATGAAGATTGTGCATACATCTCATTCCCAGCAGCGATTACAGCCTATTGAGTAGTTCCTTGACCTAGAGGGGTTTGAGCAGGAATGCTGTTGCCCCTGCCTCTAAACTCCACTAGCGATTTTCCTCGAATATACTAGTAATAAAAATGATCAGAACAGAATGGGTTTGCAGATTCGCTTTTAGGTGAACTATTAGCTTAAAATCATCCATATTGGGGATGGCTAAATCCAGCATAATCACATCGGGATTATCTTCAGTTGCTACCTATAGCGCGTGTTTGCAGGAAAATAACTGATCAGCTGTTACGCATTTATATTTGTACATTTACCTGATGACTGATAACTGATGACTGTTAACCGTCAACAGTCAACAGTCAACGACCATCAAGAGTGTTTATATCCTTTAGACGCGCATCAGCTTAACTGTAAAACAGTATATTTCACTCAGAAATTGAGATGTGCAGATCATGATTTTGTTTTTTGTTCAGTATGATTTACTAGGTTTGAGAAACTTTTTACTCTTGAATAGAAAGAGAGCGAATTAACTCCCGAATCACATCAGTTGCTGGCCTCCCCGTGATTGAACAGTATTTTTCAAGCTTCTCTGACTCGCTTGATGTGAGATTGATTGTAAGTCGTTTAGCAGCCCATTTTTTATTCATGTACTAGACAGACAAGCTATATTTTTAAACTACTTCTCTAATATCAATCTTTTAAGCTGCTACTACAATGGTATAAGTAATGACATTTAATTTAAGTAATCATGAAGCAGATATTATGTTTTTCTAAGCAATAGTGAAGAAGTAGGGTATATTCTCAAGTATGAAGTTTAGCTACTGTTAGGGCAGTAATTATAAATAGAATGTGAAAAGCATATTAAAGACAGTAAACTTAAAATAAGTATTCTCACCAACTGTCGTATTTTAAATAATTAAGATAATTTAGCAAGTCATGTGCCTTTGATTTAGCACTCTATCTTTTTTTGCGATTGCCATTACCCCGATATCAGTCAAGTCGCTTCTCTACGAGACGCTGCGCGAACGCTCCAATTAAAAATGTAAAATTAAAAATTGCAAGACGCTCGCGGACTCGCTTACCGCCGAGGCTATCAGTGTTGGCTCTGAACCCACCACTGATTGTATACCACTAAATCTTTTATTTAGTGTTGGCTCTGTACCCAAAATTAATTACAAATTATTCTTCTTCACTAATTTTTAATTTTTAACTTTTAATTAAAAAAAGGTCAATCGGCAGATTTATTGCTATTGCCTTAACTTATTTCTAAGGAAATCTATTAACCTCAGCTTTGGTGATGACACTGCATAAAATTAGTGATCGCCCCTTTCCGTTGCGATCGCTTCCAATGCTGCTCATGTCTATAACCATATATTTTTAGTAGTCTAAGTGAAAAGTTATACTAATAATCAAAATATTTGCTGAGACAATGATGATATTTTTGATGCATTAATATAGAGCTATAACGCGCCATATTAATACTTAATTTTGCATTAAATCAGCTATTACTGTTAGTAGATTTTGCTTAGATTTAGATACTATAAAGTAAAGCAATACTGAAAAGTAAGGAAGTGAACATAACTATAGTTAATTATGCGATCGCAAGCGCAATTACAGTGAAAACTAGCAATTTAAATTGTTGAGTTTCCTTACCTTTAAACCGAGGACAGAGATTTTTTATACTTTCTATTAACTTTGCTAAAGCCAGGATTTAACAACGTCAATATGCTTATTTGCTGTAGTATGTACTTAATGAGGACCTCTTAATTTGTATTAATTTTATTTAGCCTTTAGATAGATACTTTAGACATTTATACCAAGTTTTTTAGTCTAGAATCTAGATTTTTTATTACTATGAAGAAATAATTTGGTTATGTTATATTATAAATATGAGTATAAAAAGATAAACTTTTTATTACAACTTTTTTAGAAAATCCACCTTTTGACATTAGGGTTATACTCTTGATTTTCTCCTTATGCCGCAAGTTGTCTTTTCTAGAGACTGCTACATTCAGGAGAATCCCAATGTCATTAGACAAAAATATCCTTGAGCAACCAGCAAATAATCTGCTGGCAGTTCTGCCACCCAATGATTATGAGCGCCTTATCCCCCATCTAAAACTAGTTTCCCTCTCAAATCGGCAAGTACTTTACGAAGCAGGCGAACCCATCGCACAGGTCTATTTTCCTAATAAAGCAGTGGTTTCTATAATCACCACTATGGAAGATGGCTCGACTGTAGAAGCTGGTTTAGTGAGTAATGAAGGCATGGTGGGTATTCCAGTAATTTTAGGAGACAACATCACAACCACAACGGCATTAGTGCAGATTCCAGACAGTGCTATGCAGATAGATGCGGATATACTTAGAAGCGAGTTCCATCGGGGTACAGCCCTTCAGAGCGTGTTGCTACGCTACGTGCAAGGTATGTACACTCAAATTGCACAAGGATCTGCCTGCAACCGTCTTCATAAACTAGAGGCGCGGTTGGCTCGGTGGCTGTTAACAGTTTCTGACCGTTTGGAATCAGAAGAATTTCCACTCACGCAAGAATTTATCTCGCAGATGCTGGGTGTACGTCGTGCTGGTGTTACTGAAGCAGCAAACATCCTGAGCCAAGCCGGAATGATCACCTACCAGCGTGGTCAGATTAACATCCTGAATCGAGAGGCTTTAGAAAAAACCTCCTGCGAATGTTATCAGATTATAGAAGATGAATATGTACGTTTATTGGGCAATAAGCCCAATAAACGACGAAAATAATTTTTTTTGAGCTTCTATGTACGAAATTGCACCGACTTGAACAACTGTGTTCATTTAAGATTTTTTAGATCGTCCCCATGTTCCTTTAGAGAATACACCTTTCGACATTAGGATCAAATTCTGAAATTCTTTCCTTATGCCTTGAGTTGGCTTTTCTAGAGTCACCTACCTTAAGGAGAGTGATTTCTAATGTCACTAGATAAAAGCCTCTTTCAGCAACGACCAAATAAGCTGCTGGCAGCTTTACCAGCCAGTGATTATGAACGCCTTGTCCCTCATCTAAAGCTAGTTCCGCTGCAAGTTCAACAAATTATTTACGCAGCAGCCGAACCCATTACACAGGTCTATTTTCCTGATAAGGCAGTGGTTTCTATAGTCACCACTATGGAAGATGGCTCAACGGCAGAAGTTGGGATAGTAAGCAATGAAGGCATGGTGGGTATCCCAGTAATTTTAGGAGACAATACCACAACCACAACATCGTTTGTGCAGATTGCGGGTGCTGCGATGCAAATCAATGCAGATGTATTGAGAGCCGAGTTCAATCGGGGCGGAGCTATTCAAAACCTGCTGCTGCGCTATGTACAAGCTGTATACTCTGAACTGGCGCAAGGTGCTGCCTGCAACCGTCTCCATACACTTGAAGAACGGCTGGCTCGCTGGCTTCTGACAGTCTCTGAACGTCTGGAATCAGAAGATTTTCCCCTCACGCAAGAATTTATCTCGCAGATGCTAGGTGTACGTCGTTCCGGTGTGACAGTAGCGGCTAGCACCCTCAGCCGAGCCGGAATGATCAGCTACCAACGTGGTCATATTAGCATCCTGAACCGAGAGGATTTGGAAGCAACTTCCTGCGAGTGTCATCAAGTCATACAAAAGGAATTTGCTCGGTTACTCGGCTTCATGCCGAGTAACCGAGCCAGAAAATTTTTTTGAGTTATGTGTGCGAAACCGAACAGACCCGCAAAAGTAACTTAATTTAAAGTATTCTGAGCAAATTTCTCTTTTAATGTTCAGTGAGCGAAAAGACTCTTAAGCCGCAAGTAAATAAGTTACTCGCGGCTTTGCCAACCAGTGATTATGAGCGCCTTGTCCCGCACCTGAAGTTAGTTTCGTTTCCCACCCGGCAAGTCATTTACGAACCAGGAGAACCCATCACACAGGTCTATTTTCCCCAAAATGCAGTGGTTTCTATAGTCACTATTATGGAAGATGGTTCGACAGTGGAAGTTGGGATAGTGAGCAATGAAGGCATGGTGGGTATCCCAGTAATTTTAGGTGGCAATACAACAACCACAAAAGCATTTGTGCAAATTTCGGGCGCTGGAATGCAGATGGATGCAGATGTAGTTCGAAACGAGTTCAAACGGGGCGGAGCGCTTCAAAAGCTGCTACTGCGCTATTTACGAGCTATATATACTGAACTTACACAATCATGTGCCTGCAACCGTCTTCATACACTAGAAGAAAGGCTGGCTCGTTGGCTGTTAACAGTATCTGACCGTTTGGAATCAGAAGAATTTCTGTTGACGCAGGAATTTATTGCCCAGATGCTGGGTGTACGGCGCTCCGGTGTAACAGTAGCCGCTAGCACCCTGAGCCGAGCCGGAATGATTCGCTATCAGCGTGGTCAAATTAACATCCTGAACCGAGGGGATTTGGAAGCAACTTCCTGTGAGTGTTATCAAGTCATCCAAAAAGAATTTGCTCGGTTGCTGGGGAATTAGTTAAGGCGCGTAGGCGTAGCCCGTCCTAGACATCGCTAGTGAATGATTTTACCTTACTATGTCCGAAACCGGACAGACGCTTGCTAATTAGTTCTATTAAGATTTAGTAAAGTATGCATCAAATGGCATTTACAAATACGTGCCTTTTGATGCAATTACTAGTCTAAGTGTTCGAGCCAGACGGCGGTGAGAATAATGTCTAATCAATCGATGTCTTTTCAAGGTCTGCGATTACTCGTTGTTGATGATGACCCTGATACGAGAACGTTACTTAGCTTCCTATTTGAATTAGACGGAGCGGAGGTTATCACAGCTGCTTCAGCAGGTGAGGCTCTAGAAATAATGTTATTGTTTAAACCAGACATTCTGATTAGTGATATTTATTTACCAGATGAAAACGGCTGCTCACTGCTCATGAAGCTCAGAAATCTGGAAGAAAAGCGAGGGAGAAAGATTCCAGCTATTGCTCTGACGGCATCTGCTTTGGACGAAGACCGTAATCGTGCATTATTAGCAGGTTACGATATATACCGATGTAAGCCGATAGACTTAGACGATTTAGCTTCTACGGTTGCTAGTTTAGCTGGACTCGAACAATACGTTTGACATATTTGGATGCAACAAGGCAGAAGCCAGTAAGCAAGAAAGCTTTAACTCAATTCAGTAGACCGAAAAGTTCTGTGATGCTTTTGGCGGGCATAGCCATAGCTTTATGATAGATACCTGTCAATACAGTTCGGATAAGATTTTTTGATGAAAGTTATAGATCACAAAGACGCGATAAATCGCCGTCTTTACAATAATCAGTCCTTTGTAGAGACGGCGATTTATCGCGTCTCTTTCCTTAACCAAACCGTATTGAGATACCTGTAAATTCTCTTTTGCTCGATGATATTCAACAATCGAGCCAAAGCCTTGATTGATCGCGCGATTTCCTCATCATTTACAATTTGGTTGGCAATCTCATCTAAAGAAATTTCCATTTGCAGTGAGCTTGCCAAAATCTGTTCCAGCCCTCCAAAATATAGCACTTCTCGAATGGAAGCAATATACTTTGACCTCTCTCCTAAAAGGCTTGTCTTTCCGGCAAGCTCCTGCGATCGCTCGTTTTCATAAAAAGCCGTGCGAAAATCGAAGTCATTAGTCATTAATGACTAATGACTAAAATGACTAAATTTAAGCAGCCCAAAAAATCGGGGCAGGTTCCACACCCGCCCCGACATCTGATATACTGCGCCCAACGGCTGTTGCTACAGGCTTTAAACTATCAACTAAATGCACCATATCTTCTAAAGAAAGTGCTTGACGGGCATCAGAAACAGATTTTTCTGGTTCTGGGTGACATTCAATAATTAATCCATCTGCACCGCAAGCGATCGCAGCCCTAGCCACAGGTGCTACTAGTTCTCGTTTCCCGACAGCATGGGAAGGATCTACAATCACAGGCAAGTGGGTTATTTGCTTGAGTGCTGCCACTGCCCCTAAATCTAGGACATTGCGAGTGTAATCATCAAAGCTGCGAATACCTCTTTCGCACAACACCACATCAGGATTACCGTGGCTGAGGATATATTCAGCAGCCATGACGAATTCTTCAATTGTCGCTGCTAAACCACGTTTGAGTAGTATCGGTTTACCAGCTTGTCCCAAAGCTTTGAGCAAGTCGAAGTTTTGCATATTTCGACTACCAACTTGAAGCATATCAGCGTAGGCGGCGACCACTTCAATTTGGGAAATTGACATCACCTCGGTGACAACTGGCATATTGTAATGCGATCGCACCTTTGCCAAAATCTCCAATCCTGACTCTCCCATACCCTGGAAAGCGTAGGGAGATGTGCGGGGTTTGTAGACACCGCCACGCAACCCTTGCACGGATGCAGTAGATAACTTTTGGGCGACTATCTCCATTTGTTCTAGGCTTTCAACAGTGCAGGGGCCGCCGATAATTACCAGTTCTTCGCCCCCGAAAGCGACTTTTTTTGAGATTTTAACAATTGTCTGGTGATTCCGATGGGATTGTGCGGCAAGTTTGGCATTAATCATGGTTCTATTCTCCTAAAAATTAAGTATTGGGTACTATTTTGCGATAACAAAAAAGCCCGGAACCTTTTATAAGTTCCGGGCGCGTTCTGATTCATCGGCATGACGCTATTTACCCGGAACTTACTCTGGGCCAAAAGTAAAAGCTATAAAACCAGTTACTGAAATAAGTCATGACGATGAAATTCTCCTTAAAAAAACAAAAACCGCAGAGTCCCCTCTGCGGTTCACCGGGCGGTTTCCATTAGGAAACTCAATTCACTCCCGGTGAACCACCCTAAACCAAAAATAAAAGTAGGAGTTTGTCTTAAGCATTTGCGGGGCTTTTGCTGGAAAACGTAAAAACTATACCTATGTAAGGTAACATTAACAGGAAGAGTAGGCGGTGTCAAGACCCCCACAAAACATAAAAAAGCGATAGACTCAGTACAACTGTGGGAGTCAAGACCAGTAACCAGAATTGAGAAGTTAAAATATATAATTCTCCTGACTTGTCATCTCATCTTGCGAAAGCTTATTGCAGACAATTGATGATCGCCATACATTATTCTTGCCCAAGTCCTCATTGACCAGATCAACTTTTTAGGATCATTCAGTTTCATTATGCCCAGTTCCAAAATCTTAGCCCAATCTTTCGACTATTATGGAGTTTACCCCTGCCCAGTCTGTCGGATAGGTAAGATTTCTCACATGCCATTGATGGAAGCTATGGCTTGTGACTTTTGCCAAGAGATTTTTACAGTCAACTTAGAACTACAGCAAATCAAGATGCCTTCTAGGCAACCACCCTTAATTTGGCGTTGGAATGGGTTTAGTTGGACAGAAGGCCAGTTGGAAGGTGTGGAATTAGGTTGGGGTTATGGACTAGCAGCAGCAGTTTTTGTAATTCTTCCCACTACTCTAATTGGCATAGTAGCTTACTATTTTCCTGCTAATCTCAAAGAACCCATTACCTGGATGCCATATATTTGGACTATATTAACTTTCTTATCACATTTATCAATTATTGTTTGGATTGTGATTGAAATTTATCAGATTCCAGTTTCAGCATATTTGAGAGCGATCGCGCGATGGAGAAATGGGGAGATGGGGAGATGAGGGAGCAATCAATTCAAAATTCAAAATTCAAAATTAAAGAACTTCTGCCTCCTTTTCCCAATGCCCCATGCCCAATGCCTCATGATCAATGACATAATGATGCAGCGAATAGATGGCTCCATCACTCATAATTAAGTTGATTGTCCACCAAAATATCGTATGAGCGATCTGGAGCAGTACTATAGAGTTTTGGAATTAGAGCCTGGGGCAACACTTGACGAAGTGAACCAGGCTTACAAAGATTTAGTCTTTGTTTGGCATCCCGATCGCATTCCCAAAGACAATCTCCGTTTACAGCAGAAAGCACAAGACAAGCTGAAAGCCATAAATGAAGCTCGTGAAAAATTGCGCTCTCTAAAAACCAAACATCAAACCACATATCACTCACCTCCACCTCAACAGGAAAAACCATCTCAAACAACCCAGAAACCACCAAAGCAAAATTCAGACTTGAGTGGCAAAGACTACAGTCGGGCAAATTTGAGCAATAAAGACTTATCTGGCAGAAATCTGAGTTATGCCAATTTGAGCGGTGCTAATCTCAGCGATACTTTTATGCACAAAGTCAACCTCAGAGGTGCGAATTTGTCTGAAGCAAATTTATTTCGAGCAAACCTACTTTTAGCGGATCTCAGGGAGGCAAATTTACGCGCTGCTAATTTGATTGGAGCGGATCTCAGTGGGGCTGACTTGCGAGGAGCCGACTTAACAGGAGCACGGATTCGCTCTGGTGAGCGCCTTCTGGTTAAACTAGTTGGTACTAACTTAGCAGGGGCAATTATGCCTGATGGTTCAATTTATCAATAGCTGAGGCTGTGCTATGCCACAGCTATTGGTAAATTACTCAAATGAACCAGCACTCAAGCATACAGGATTTACGTACTCAGCTCCCCCAACCCCATTCAAAAGGAGGGCAAAAACCTCTCAAATTCCTCCTTTTTAAGGAGGATAGAAAACATTTTGATACCGACAATAAGACTTTTAAAACATCCTCTAAGAAAGTTAGAAGTTGTAATTTTTACCGTAATTACTGTCATAACAATGAGTGTCATTAGAAGATACCCTAAAGCATCTACAGCCTGGACTTCACGACTGGAATAAAGTTTATTAAAGCCCAGAAAACGATAGAAGTAATGGAAAAGACCATTTGTGGATATTTTGAAATTAAAGTATTTGACGGCTGAAATTAACTTTAAAACATTAAAAAATATTCTACTTAAGAGTTTAAAAAATCAAAAAAAGTGAGAAAACAAAATTATTTGAAATTAAAATCAATAATACTTCTGCCTGTTATTTTATAAAGCGTTTAAGTTACACCCGTAGGGGCACGGCATTGCCCGTGCCCCTACACCTCGTGATGTAATGTTGTACCGCATCTGAATGGGAACCGCTATATGATATAAAATTTCTTCTTGAGATTATGATCATTTTTTTACTTTAAAAAATAAGTAAACAGTAAGAATTAGAAGTATTTTTTATTCTCAGAGAGTAAATTGTATTGTATATCACATTTAAACTTAATAATCTAAAATTAATATACACTTCATTTTATAGATGTATACTTTCAAAAATTTTAGATATAAGAATATATATCTTAATTATCGCTTAATTTAAATTGATCCAATAAGGATAAGAAACATGAAATATCAGATAGAATGCAATACTGGCAAAAGTAGGCAAGTATGTTTAATTTGCCAGCAAAACTTTCAGACGCACGAAGCCAGATTAATTATATGTAATGACCAAGGCGAAGGTTATGGAGATATATGCTATCAATGTATAGCTAAAGGCGGTAATTGGATTCAATTACAACTCCACAACTTCAGTCATAAAATACTAGCTTTAAAAGGAATGATAGCATCTTAAAAAATGGTCAAAACTGTTTCAGGCTATGTTAGTCGCTCAGGCTTAGTAGTTTATAAGAGAATAGTGTACCTGAGGCAGCAGAATGAGTGAGTTGCAAATCGGTACTAGTGGTTGGGTTTATAAACATTGGATGGACATTTTCTATCCACCACATATACCTAGCGGCGAGCAACTATCATTTTACACTCAACACTTTTCTACTGTAGAAATTAACTTTTCCTTTTATCGTCTACCAGAACGGTCTGTGTTTGAAGCTTGGCACAAACAAACACCATCTAACTTTGTTTTTTCCATCAAAGGTAGCCGTTATCTCACCCACATGAAAAAGTTAAAAGACCCGATAGAACCACTATCTCGTCTGATGGAACGGGCATCTGGATTGCAAGAAAAGCTCGGCCCTATTTTATTTCAATTTCCTCATACCTGGCACAGAAATATTGAGCGTCTTCAGCCATTTTTGGAATTACTGCAAACCTAACCACAACAACGATTTACAGTTGAATTCCATCACAAAAGCTGGCTGATACCCCAAGTTTACAAACTATTGGAAAGTGCAGGTGTAGCCCTTTGCTTACCTGTAAGCCCAACAGTTCCTCTTGATGTCTGTTTGACTGCCCCTTGGACATACATCCGTATGCATAGCGGGCAATGGGATATTGGCTATAACGATGAAGAGTTATCTACATGGGTTGAACGTATCCGTTCATTTCTGACGCAGGAGATTGACGTTTACATGTATTTCAACAACGACCCCGATGGACAAGCTATTCGTGATGCTCAACGACTCTATACTTTGTTGGAATCTTGTTGAAATACACAATTGAAAACTTATTATTCTACTTCAATCAAATCAGTTGACTGCTTGATTGGCAATAGGAATCGCATTAGCTGACCTAGTGGTATAGAGCGTTGCTCTTGAACAAGCTAAAGTCTTTAGTGGAAGAGATTCGCAGCTTTGGCGGCGAGGCAACTTATTGCGTAGCTGATGTGGAAGTATTTGACCAATTTAAGGCGATCGCCTTCAAGTTACAGCATAGTTCCGAGCCGAAGTCTGAAGATGCATCAAACAATTTTTACCAACCAGTTGCTGAAGACGACAGAGTTAATGGAGACTACGGTAACTTGGTTATACTTAGTGTTTCCGTTTCCGACTGGCTAGAAAAAAATCCGGTTCTTCAGTGGGGTGCGATCGCTGGTGCAGCAGCATTAGCATTGCTAGCAGTTCAAGTATTGAAAGAGCCAGGATAAATGCAGCAGATCCCCTTAAAAAGGAGGGTTAGGGAGGATCAAGCCTTAGCAGAACGAAGTACACTAATAAAGTTTTGGGCATAATTCTGCGTTGAGAAATCGAGGGCGCGTTGTCTGGCAGCTACTCCGGCACTCTGGGCAAATTCTTGCTCGTCAAGATAACGGAGAATTGCGATCGCTAATTTCTCTGCATCACCGTAAGGTGTTAATAATCCATTCATCCCATCGGTAATAATCTCTGTCGGACCGCCTGCATCACCAGCAATCACAGGTTTACCCAGCGCCATCGCCTCAATAATCACAATTCCAAACGGCTCTTTATCTGATGCATGAACGAATACATCCATCGCCTGCACCCACTCCGGGATATTACGCTGTAGCCCAGCCATAATTACTTGCTCTTTCAAGCCCAAGGCTGCAATTTCCGCTTTTAAGAAGTCCTCATAATCCGGTTCTAAATCGTGCTTACCGCCAACCACCACACAATGAGCATCAGGATACTTCTGTAAAATTTTGGGCATCGCTTGCACCAATACATGCATTCCCTTCCATCGTTGCAATCGTCCAACAATTCCAATCAACGGCCCGTCTAAAGGTAAGCCCAACTTCCGCCGTGCTTCTTCAGGAGACGGCAAAGTATTAGGCTCAAATCGGTCTAGTGCAACACCAGGATAAACCAAAGGTGTTGGTCTGTGGGGCCAAATTTCTGCCTGTGCTTGCTTGCCATCTTGGGAGAGAGTGATAATTGCACGGGCTGGGATTAAAGTTGCGATTCGTACCAACCAAGTTTTATCGCTAGGCACTTCTAGCTGATACCACACAGCAGGTAACCCCGCCAGCATTGCTGCCAAACCTCCAGATATATGCGTGATCCACATCCAATTGACAATTATATCTGCACGTTCGCGGCGTGCGATCGCAGCTATCCGAAAAACGGCGGCAATAAAACGGTGGATTTGGCGTAAACGTCCACTTTCCACAACTCGCGCATCAATACCAAGGGACTTTACTTGTTCGACCATCGGGCCGTCTTCTAAAAATATCACTATCCACTCGACACCAGCATTACGTCCCTGTTGCACCAAATCCCAAAGCATCATTTCACCGCCACCTCGTTGCTCGGCCAGTGGCATTACAATAATTGCTTTCATAATCTATATCAGTCCTATTTAAGTCGTAAAATTTTACTTTTTAACTAACCACAAAAAATACTTTGCATCCAGTCAAATATTTTGGTATTAATTCATAATTCATAATTCTTTTGATGTTGATAATACTTATGTCCTGCCATCGCCATAGCTAAAAATCCCCAAAGAATCATCCCTGCCACGCTTAACATGCCACTACCGATAATTAGCTGTGCAGCAGAACTTATACCAATAGCGCGGGCAGCACTGATAAAACTATCGAAACGACCTTCGCCATAATTGCTGACACTAATAATCAACAAAAGTAATCCACCCATATAAAAGATGGCTCCAAACCAACCAAGGGTGAAGAACATATCTAAAATGCCACTATCAATCACCACTACTTCGATTTGACCAGTTTTTTCATTGACTTTCCAAATATTCCCTAACCCATTACCTAAACCATTAGAAAGGGCTAAACCAAGGTTTTTGTCATAGCTTCCCGATCTATCTTTAAAACTGTTATCATCTTCAAGATTAGAAAATGTTTCCAAACGCGCTGCTACAACCCCAGCAATTGGCTCGATGGTTGTCAATGGTACAACACAAATTGCCATCACTACAATTATCGTGATTAACCGCATTTGAATTCGGGTTTTGACTGAACCCATAATCATAATTATTCCTAATACCCAGCCCCCCCAATTAGTCCGTGCTTGTGTTAGCAGAAAGGACAAGTAGCCAACAGCTGAGGCAGGAAAAATTAAGTTTCCTGAACTAGTAAATAACAACAACAACCCAGCTTGCATAACTGAACCAAAGGGGCCAACTGAGTGCAATGTACTCCAGACGCGCATCCCGAAAGGTACAGGGTTTCCAGAACTCATGAATAGTTTTGATTCTATGAGCCAATATCTATCCCATTCAGGAGCCACGACGAATTGATATACGCCATAAGCTCCTAAAATTAACACACACCAGAGAAATGTTCGCTGAATGTTCTGGCGATAGCTGGGATAATCTCGCCAGTTTATAAATAAGTGAAAAGCAAAAATAATCGGCCCGAGCCAATCCAGCAGTCCCCGTGCTACAGGGATTGGTGCATTATAAATCAGACCAATTAAAAACCCATAAAACACTCCAATAAAAGCCAAAACAAACGGCAAGCCCCCTTGACGAGAGGCGCGGGGAAAGTGTCTTAAGAAAGTTCCTATGGTAACAAACACCACTAAATAGGGTGCTATGAGCATTTGACGAGTCGGGTCCCAGCCTACCCGATAGTCAACTAAGCGGGTAGCTAAGGGTGTGAGAAAGCATATCCACCAGGTAAAGCTGATGTAGAGAATGGGATGCCGCAAGTATAAAAATATGGCTACTACTAAAGCTATTACCGGATAAATTAGGCGCAATGCGGCAGTAGCACCAGCAAAATAGCAAACTACAGTAAGTAATACAAAGCCTGCGATCGCCATCCAACCCTGTGGCGATCGCTCCTCAGGAGAATAGTTTTCTTCTAAAAAACTATTGAAAAGTATCTGTCTAGAATTCATTCAATTTTAAATTTTGGATTTACCAAAGGTTTGTAGTAAGCACTTTAGTGCTTAGAAAATAAGGACTAAAGTCCTTACCACGAACTTGTTTACCCATCAATTTCAACTTGACAGACAAATAGAGCTAAGAAGAAATTGAATTCATTTTTAATTACGAATTACGAATTACGAATTCTTTATATCCTTGCCACCGCCCCCGCCAGGATGCCAGCAATTTTTTCCCTGCCAACTGCCCTTGGCTAGGTATAAATCTCAGCCATTGGACGAAACCCAAACTATCGCATGTACCCACGAATACTGCCCAGAACAAAAATACAATCCGGCGGATAAATGGCAAATGCTCTAGTAAAACTAAGGTTTCATTATGGACTAAATTAATAAAAGCAACTTCATTAAAGTTATTTCGCTGATCTTCATCAAAACGTTGTGCTGGATAGTGATCTACAGCAACGTTAGGATCATAAATTATCTTCCAACCAGCCCGTTTTAATGTCAGAGTGAATGCCATTTCAAAATGTACTTGCGCTCCAGTACCACGCATTCGCTCATCAAAGCGCAATTGCCCGATTGCTTGGGTACGAAAACTCATGTTTACGCCCTTGAGAATATCCACTTCACGGGGTTCTCCCACTCCCAGGTGATGGTTGCCAATCACTCGCCCAAACCATTGCAACTGTCCCACTACTGGGCGGGATTCGTCTTCTAATTTGCTGCCGTGGTGTATCCAATCACGCCCGCCAAGTCCGCCGAGGCGACTATCACAGGTAAAGTAAGCGGCGATACGCTCTAACCAGTCTGGGTGGGGTGCAGCATCATCATCAGTAATGGAAACAATATCGCCTTCCACTGCTGCCAATCCGGCGTTGAGGGCTGCTACTACGCCCGATTGTGTCACTTTCACGGTATGCAGTGGCAAGTTGTGGACGTTTAATTGCGCCAAGAATTGCCAAGTTTCTGCATCCGTATCGCGGACAACGACTATCACCTGATCAACGGGTTTAGTTTGCTCCTGTAGCGCCAAAAGGCAGCGTGATAGGTCTTGTGGACGGCGATAAGTTGGTATGAGAACCGTGTTCCGCATTCTTGCTTAACTCCTCGAATAGATCCACATAAGTTTGTGCCATAGTAGTCCAGCTATGTTGTTCTGCTACAAAGCGAGCGGCTTTGCCCATTTGCTGTATCAATGGGACATCGCTCACCAAGGACATCAGCGCCACAGCTAAAGCATCAATATCATCTGAGTCGGGTAAAACGATGCCGCATTCTGGTGTCACCAACTCACCGCCCCCGGTGGCTGTGGCAGTAATTACTGGTAGTCCTGAAGAAAGTGCTTCTAACAATACGAGGCTGCAAGCTTCATATCGGGAAGGAAAAACAAATAAATCTACTGCTTGCATAATTTCGGGGATATCACGGCGAAATCCCACAAAATGCACGCGATCGCTTAACCCTAAGGATGCTGCTAATTCTGGGAAAGGGCTACCTTGGGTGTGTCCCACCACCACCAAATGTAAATCAGGAACTTTCGCCAAGGCGTGCAGCACTGTATCTAAATTCTTTCTAGGTGTGCGGATATCTCCGGCGAACAATGCTAGGGTGACATTTTCCGGTAAACCTAACTTTTGGCGATTGCTTGGGCCAGGGGCAAATTCTTCTAAGTCAACGCCATTGATAATTACGCGAATATTAGAACGCGGCACACCAATATTAACTAATTCCTGCGCTACTTTTTCTGATACAGCTACGACAACCTGGGCTTTTTGGAAAGCCTGTTTTTCCCAACGGGCATTAAAAGCCGTAAACAGCCATTGATAGAAACCATATAAATCTCGGCGGTTGCGGGAAATATGAACAGGCGATCGCAACCATGAACTGTGGACAAAATGTACAGCATTCACATCAGCCGCAGCCAGATTAATTGCTCCATTGACTTTAACCAAATCAATTTCAGAGCGATGTTTCTGCAACCAATCTGCACTTTTTTGGGCAAATATGAAATTACGAACAAATTCTGTGGGATAGCCTTTGACTGGGATTTTAATCCAATTAACTTGGCTATTTTCTTCTAGTTCTGGTGCGACTTCACTAGCTAATAATGTCAGTTGATGACCACGACGAATTGCTTCTTGAGCAACTTCGTAGTTTACCCGCCCCTGACCATCACCTTTTTTGATTTTATGAGTAACAATACAAAGTTTCACACTCTACCTTCCTTAAAAATAGACCTATTGCATAAATATTTTCTTGCCTCACGCAGAGACGCAGAGTAGAATCTTGTTCTTACTCTCTTCGCGTCCTTCTCTACGTTCCCTGCGGGACGCTTACGCTTGCTTCAACCTAGGAGTATGCGGTTCGTTCAAAAAGTAATTTTCCCAACTCAAGCAAGACTCAATAGGCTTGGTGTTATTAAGGTTTCGCCCCGGAAAATCCCCCAACCCCCTTTTTAAGCCTTGCTCTAATTCTCTCTTTTTTAAGGAGAGTTAGAGAGGATCATTATTTCGATATTTTCATTAACTTACTTGCTAAAAGTTGTGGAGTAAAACTAAGACTTAGTGCAGCTATAGTTCGCACATTAAATTTTTGTTTATTCAGCGCTTGCCAAAAATAAGGACGTGCTACTGCTATCTGTTCACTTCGTAGCAAACCAATTCCCAAAGTGGTATTAGCTTCTAACCATTTCTGTTGAAAATAAGTCTTAAATTGCTGTAAACGAGCGTCTTCCATAAAGACTTGATAACAAAACATTTCACTTTTAGCTTTGCGGATTTTTGCCTGCACATCTCGACTACCACTGAGCATAGTGTCAGTTTGCTCATGGGCACGATATCGCGTTAGCCTTTCTCGATAGTAGTAAGCACCGTAACCAGATATACAACAGAGATAAGTTAAATATAAATCCCACATCCCGCCAACTTCAGAGGGAATACTATCCCAATCGATAAGATTATTGCGAATCACACAAGATGCAGCAGTGGGTATGCTTTTATCAATTAACCCAATTTTAGAGAAAGGTTGATGAATTCCTTGTGCTAGTTTGTCTCGTTTATAACCGCGAGTATTTTCTTCAGTTCCAGCATTATTAATTATGCCATCTGCATCTATGATATATTGATCGCAAAAAGCGAGAATTAACTGAGAATTTGCTTCTAGAGGTGGTACTAGCTTTGCTAAAAAATCCTCATTCCAGATATCATCATCATGGAGACTAGCAACGTATTTACCTCGCGCCATTTTGAAGCCATGCTGCTGATTAGCAATCATACCCACATTTTGCTGATGCCGCCAAAATCTGATGCGTGAATCACCAAAAGATGCGACAAGTTCTTGAGGATTTTCTGGACTACAATTATCAGAAACAATAATTTCGATATTTTGATAAGTTTGTTTAACAGCACTAGCGATCGCTTGCTTGAGATACTCTGGTCGATTATAGGTGGGGATAATAACACTAACTAAAGGCTGTTGGCATTCTTGAGACAATGACATATTTTTTTCCCTTTATATTTCATAGGTAAAAGATGCACATTTGATGTTTTGACCAAACTAAGCTTATTTAGCTTGAGGAATGCTATATAATTTTTTCGCCCTAGAAGGGAATTCTGCTATTGTTTTCGCATAAATTGTTTCCAGATTATTTATATGAGCATCCATAGTAAATTCCTTCATCAATAAAGCATGACCTTGTTCGCCCATGTGTCGGGTTTTTTGATAATCTCCATATAAATCATGGATAGCATCAGCCAGCTTTTTGATATTATTACCTGGAACAAGAATACCCGTTTCTCCATCTTGTAAATGCTCTGGAATACCTCCGACTGCACTACCAATTACAGGTCGATAACGAGCATAGGCTTCTAGAGTTACAAGACCCGCAGGTTCAGGCCAGACACTAGGAAAGATGACTGCAAAACACTGTTGATAAAGGTTATTTAATCTGTTGCGATCGCACCAACCATGCCAAGTGATTCGGTTACTCAATCCTAGTGTATTTGCTAACTTTTCTAACCGTGGTCGTTCCCAGCCTTCACCTGCAATATCAAGTTGAATTTTAGGATCTGTATGTATTAAGGTTTTGAGTAACCATTCTAAACCTTTATCAGAAACAATGCGTCCAGCAAACAAAATTCTATGATTTTGGTGGATATCTAAACTCAGGGGTGTGGTTGTTGTTTTTGGTATAGTGATACCACAGCGTAATGTTACAGTTCGCTCAGGGGGTACACCGCTTTTAATCAACTCTTGACGCACGTATTCGCTATTAGCGACAAAGGTAATTTTTACCTTTTTTAAGGCATCTAATAACTGATGAGTAATTTGAAGTTCTTTAAGAGTTCTTAACGGTCTACGACTACCACATTTATCTACTAATTTACCCCAGGTACAACCTAAGTAAGAGACGTTGCGATCGCAGATTGTCCGCTGACCTGCTAAATACTTTGTGCCACTAGGACAGTACAATGAGTGATTATGAACAGTGAAAACTGTGGGGCACTCGCCTGTAAGTTGCAAGAGTAAATCTGGGCTGTGGAGGTGTAGCAATTTGAATTGGCTTTGGTCAACATTCTTAAGCGATTTTATCACGCGATCGCTAACATGATGTGGTCGATGTTCAAATAAAGAAGCTAAATAAGTTTCAACACCTCCGCCCTCGCCTACATCAAAATTGGAGCATTGATAAATCAGGCTTTTTTCAAAAATACCTCTGTGCAATTGTTCATTATTTGGCTTGGCATCATTGATTGAGTTAGGCATTGATTACTACTTATTTTCACGTTATTGTTAATTGAATCTCTCAGATAGTTCCAATCTGACTTTTATCATTTTATATGCCGGAATTAAACCAAAACTTGTGTCTAATATCACTTACATAATGCCTAAGAGCAATTTCTTTACTTGCAGATTTATCTGGATAGATGAACTGATCTTCTACATTAAGAACATATTTTTTTGAGCATATAGGTTTACCATTATTGTAGTGCATTGACAAATGTACAATTGTTTGTTCAGTAAAATAATTAGGAGCTTCTTGAAGATTTGCTAAACGTTCTATAGCAAAACTCCAGTCAAATTCATGCTTAAATAAAATAAATCCACCATTTACTGGATTTGACTTTTCAGAATCATCATAAATAAGTCGCTCATCTAGTGATATAGAACAATCAGGTAGATAAAGAGAGTATTTATCGTCCGAATTACTCAAATGAATTAAGTCAATCCCGGCGGGGAAAAATAAAATATCTGAATCTGTGTAAATCGTAGTTCCATTAATAGGAATTGACATTAATGCCGACAACTTTTTACCCAGTGGATGCAGTTGGGCATAATCAGTAACACATTGAGGTAAATCCGTTCTCAGGAAGTTTTGTAAAAGTATTACCTTAACGCAAGGATGGACGCGGTGGAGCAAATTACAACTAGAATCAGTGTAACTGCCATCAGAAATTACAGTGAATGTATCTGGAATGCCGACATAACGAATGAATGAGCGAATACTTGCTACTTGTTCTGGCAGATCGCGTTCACATGAGAAGGCATAGACACTGACTGGCACTTGTCGAGTTTGTTTAATAGGGATGCTGACAATATGAGAAAGGGCTGCTTTATATAGGGAGCGATTAAATTTACCCTGAGTTTTAGCAGTGTGGTAGCCTAGATTTACCATTTATTTTTCCTGATTAAAACTATAAATAATTTAGTAGGGAAATAAATTCGTAATTTACGAAATATAAATTACGAATTACGAATTACGAACTACGAATTATAATATTGCATCTGGTGATATTCCCAAAGCTTACCTTGTCGTCCGAGCAATTCTTGATATTTGCCCTGTTCTACTATTCGCCCTGCTTCCAGAACTACGACTTTATCGGCTTTAGCAATAGTAGAAAGACGGTGAGCGATCGCAATTACTGTTCTCCCAACAGATAGCTTTTCTAATGAATCTTGAATTAAGCGTTCGGATACAGAATCTAAGGCGCTAGTTGCTTCATCCAAAATCAGAATTTCTGGGTTCCGTAGTAGCGCCCGTGCGATCGCAATTCGCTGTCTTTGTCCTCCAGATAACCTAACACCCCGATCTCCCAATTGGGTATTAAAACCTTCGGGCATTTCTAAAATAAACTCCAGCGCATTCGCTAGTTTAGCCGCTTCTTGAATTTGCTCATTAGTGGCTTGTGGAGTACCATAAGCAATATTTTGCCAAACATCAGTGTTGAAGATAAAAGTATCTTGGCTGACGACGGCTATTTGACGACGTAGAGAGTTGATTTCAAACAGCCGGATATCAATTTCATCAATATAAATATTTCCCTCTGTAGCATTGTAAAATCGGGGGATTAAATCAGCAAGAGTTGTTTTACCAGCACCAGAGGCTCCGACTAATGCAGTCATTTTTCCCTTTTCAATGGTTAGGGTAATATTATGCAACACTATATTTTTGTCATCGTAGCCAAAATCTACAGATACTAAATTTATTGCTCTCTCCAAAGCTTTAAACTCAAGTTTGCCATTCTGAAAATAATTTTTATCATCAGTTTTTAGCAAGTTTTTAATGTTGTCTGCCGAGCCATGTAGAGTACTGAGAAATGCTCTCGTGCCATTAATATCTTGAACAAACGGAATGAAGCGAAATAGCACAAAGAAAAAGGTTAGCAAAGAAGCAACTTGTAGCGTTCCATTAGTAACTAGGCTAGTGAATGCCAAAATAATCATTCCGACCAACACTGTAGTAGCTACCCCTTCGGCAATTGGCTTGACAAGCGTCCAAGTAAATACAACTTTAGTTGTAGTACTTACTACCTTATCGCTAGCTTTGTAATAACGCTGGCGCTCAAATTCTTGAGTACCACAGGAATGAACTGTGCGAATGCCATTAATAAATTCTATGGCTGTTGATGTAAAATTAGCATTAGCAGTTGTCATGCCAAAACTTGATTCTCTAACTCTGGCATTCAGATTAGATAAACCTACACCTAATAGGGTAAATAATAATGCTGAAATCACAGTCAGTTGCCATGATATCAAGAACATTGATATTAAGTAGACAAAAGTTGTTATTCCCCTAGTTACTAAAAAGGCTGCGCCACTGAAACCCTGTCTTATCCTTTCAATTTCTGTGGTTATTGTGTTAATTAGTTCCCCAGAACGGGTTTTGGCAAAGTAACTTAACGATAAGGATTGTAACTGTTCAAAAATTTGCTTACGTAAGCGATCGCCAAAATGAAGTTGAGATAATTCAGTATAGACTTGTCCAAAGTAATTGAAGATAACACGTAACCAAGTACTCAATAAAATCAGCGAAGATACTCGGTACAGACGATTAATAGCCGATGTATTAGCTCCCAATACTAAATTATCAAACCATTCTATTCCTGTTTGAACAGGTTGAGCATTAGGACTAGTTAAGCTTTGCAAAAATGAAAGTAAAAAACCAATACTTACACCTTCAAAAGTTGCCGCCAGAATCGAGAATGTCAAGGCTAAAATTACAATCTTGCGAAAGTGTTTAAATTCTCGCAATATCAAATAGTTGTCCTGCCAGAAGCTGGTAGCTTTAAGCAGACTGCGGAGTTTTTGAGGAAGTTGGAAATGCATGGATTTTATAATAATAGTTTGGCAAGGTAGATAGACCGCTATAGATGCTACGTAACCAAGTCTCAGTGCGGTAGATGAAATCATCAATTACCGCACAGATAAATTACAGTGTTTGGCTATCTAGATGTAACAGATGAGACTCTGCTTCTACTTCCCACGAAGCTGTAATTTCTGGTAGTTTATTTAGCTGTACTGCATCTTCTAAAGTCCAACAACGAGATCCGGTCAAACTCATGTCACCACGCAGCACGTTAAATAACTGTGGCAAATTATCAAGATTGTATTTACCCATCCAACGCCCTAGCGGTGTAATGTTGTGCGTGCAAAACCTCATTGTCCGAAAGAGTTTACCCCGTTCTCCAACACGCCACTCATGACAAAAAAGTGATCCTGGCGAGTAAACCTGTATTAATACAATCAATACCAACATGACTGGGCTTGCTAATAGCAGTAACACGAAAGCCGCAATCCAATCAATTAGTCGCTGTAAGGGTTGGTTAGGCAGTTTCTTGCTAGCGGGTATGCTTAGGAACATTGGCTTATCTGCTTCTTCACATGCATCTGCCCAAAACCTAAGCAAAGCTTCATCCAATTTTGGATCTATGCTTACCAAACTTACAGGAGAATGTTGTAAGCATTCTACTAGCGATCGCTTACTATTTAATGAAGGCAGATATGGTTGTTTCACTTGTCCAGGCGACTTCACCAACAGCTTACCCCGTCGCCACTGAAGTGCGCAGCGATTATCCTGGTGTTCCTGGGTTACATCATATAAATTCTGTAGAGTTGGAATTATTGAAGTTGTCATATCTCTTTGGGTTTATACAGGAGTGAATTGCTGAGGCGTTATCAAAGGCTATCAATGCCAAAGACCCAAATCCGAATTTTGTTGTCACTCCAAAAAGTTGGAGATAATTGAGGGCAAAAATATGTTGTTGCTATTTGCCACTCAGCCAAGCACACATTGTCCAGAATTCTTCTGGTGTAGAGGTGTACAAATCAACGTTACTATCAATATTCATGGGCAATCAGTATTTTTCCGGTAATTACTGAAAGTAAAAAAGTGTAGAGGGAAATTACCCATGAATCTATATCTACGTTTAATTGCACTGAGGTGTTTATTGTGTCGATATATTTAACAAAACCAGTCCACTGTTGTTTTCTAGCCTTTATGAAGGTGCTTTAATCTCTAGAATATAAGACTATGTAGAAATAGCGATCGCTTAAATAAATTCTTTATTTACTCTTTAAAGAGCCAGTGATTTCTCTGACAACCCATAAAGATAGCATAAATATACTGAAATTTTCCTGATAGCAATAAAATTAAATTTTGTTCATAAAAATGTAGGGGCAATTCATGAATTGCCCCTACCTAAATCAGTCTTTACCTCGTTCTCAGTCTCAGACTGGGAATGCCATCCTTGGGGCTGCCGCCTCCCTTACTCGCGGCAGAGCCGCTTTGAATGCATTTCCAGCCAGAGGCTATTGGTGACAACTGAAGGCGATGGTCAAAATGTCAAGCAGGATATGGAGATAAGTTCAAAGCGGGTTGTCGTCGGGATTTGGGTTGAGATT